>JALVSO010000030.1 GCA_027024305.1 Candidatus Parcubacteria bacterium
TACACTATCCGAAGTTGCTGATTTACTGGGAAAAAGTAAAGAAACTTTAAGGAGATGGGATAAAAACGGAAAACTCCCTGCTGTGAGGGAGCCGATGAGCAATTATCGCGTTTATCGAAAAGAGCAGCTAATGATTTTTGATGAGTTGGATTTTTTATTCAATGGGGAAAAAATAGATAATACTGCAAAACCCAATCATAAATATACTGTATTAGAGCTTTTTGCTGGTGCCGGAGGGCTTGCTTTAGGCCTTGAAAGAGCCGGTTTGCATTGTGTGGCTTTAAATGAAATTGATCATTGGGCTGCTGAAACATTAAGGACCAATAGACCTCAATGGCATGTAATTGAAGATGATATAAAAAATTTAAATTTTAGTAATTATAAAAATAAAATTGATGTGGTCACGGGGGGGTTCCCATGCCAGGCATTCAGCTATGCGGGCAAAAAACTTGGTTTTTCAGATGCCCGGGGAACATTGTTTTATGAGTTTGCAAGGGTAGTTAATGAAACCAAACCATTGATTTGTATAGGGGAGAATGTAAGGGGATTATTAAACCATGATAATGGAAGGACCCTGGAAGGGATGAAATCAGTATTAGAAGAAATAGGGTACCGTCCGCTTAACCCTAAAATCCTAAAAGCGATTTTTCACAGGGTACCTCAAAAAAGGGAACGACTTTTTTTGGTAGGGGTTAGAAAAGATATTGAAATAGATTTTATATTCCCAAAACCCCATAAAAAAGTATATACATTAAAAGACGCCCTTAAGGCGGGCGACTTATTTCCGACAGATGTTCCTGATTCAGACGGGGTTTTATATCCTGAAAAAAAGAAATTAATTCTTGAGAAAGTTCCACCGGGAGGTTATTGGAGGGACCTTCCTTTGAATTTACAAAAGGAATATATGAAAAAGAGTTTTTATTTAGGCGGAGGTAAAACAGGAATGGCCAGAAGATTGAGTTGGGATGAGCCCAGTTTGACATTGACATGTAGCCCCGCCCAAAAGCAGACCGAAAGATGCCACCCTGAAGAAACCAGGCCATTTACTGTGCGAGAGTATGCCAGAATTCAAACGTTTCCGGACGAATGGGCATTTGCCGGTCCAATCTCAAGCCAATACAAACAAATAGGGAACGCTGTGCCCGTAAATCTTGCAGAAGATATCGGTTTTTCTATTATTAAATTTTTAAACAAGGCTTATAAAACCTATGACTTAAAAGAAAAAATTTTTGATTTTAACCAACTTCAACTATTTTCATGACTCTATCCCTGTAAATTTTTGGGGATTGAATTTTTTTTAATAAACGTCCCTATGGCTTATTTAAAATGGATTTCTGATGAAGATTTGTTCCGTGCTGTAAAAAAATTATTGGATGTTTCGAAGGGGGCATTAGAAAAATCGAAAAAAGAATTCACGAAAAATGTTATTGATCCATTTTCAGCTATTTTCCAAATTGCCGGTTTTAAAATGGACTATGAATCTTGGGTCAAAAGCGAAGTAGAAAGACAAGCACAAAAAACCATGCAAAATCAGATTGGGTATTTCCACCAGGCTATTTTAGGCTCAGTAAACGGTTGGGAAGATTTAGGGGTTGGGAAAGAAGCGGATTTGGTTTGTCACGATAAACATATAATTGCTGAAATCAAAAATAAGTATAACACACTATCTGGAGGTAAATTGGCTGATCAGTATTATGTAT
>JALVSO010000031.1 GCA_027024305.1 Candidatus Parcubacteria bacterium
AAAAAAAGCAATAATGTTTTCATGATATTCTCCTTTGCTTACGACCACCATTGGTCGTTTCTAATTATAGATTAACAGACTTATAAGATTAAGTCAAGTCTTCATTATAGATTAAAATATTTCCGTTATGAAATATAAAATCAAAATGAAAATATTTCAATAAAAAACTAAATGAATATGCAAAGTAAATAAAAAAGGTTATGCTCTTAGCTATATTTGTTATTCAACGAGATTAAATAGAATACAGACCCTCAGAGTTTTTAGAAAGTTATACACTGAGAAATTACTACGCAGGAAGGGTAGAATTACTACGCCGGGGGTGGTAGGTTTTTGAAAAAACAAAAGCTTCAAAAGGGAGGTGCCGAGTTATAAGAATAGTGGGCTGACACAACTTGAAGCCCCTGGAAAAAATTTGCTACTTTTCGCAAAAAGTTGTTTTGGCAATAGTGAAAGAAAATTCTAAAAATATTGTAATATATTGTGAAAGGAATAAAAACCCTTTCGTTAAAACTTTGATATCATCTAAAATTACGCATATTATTTATAATAGTTGATAATTCTGCTATTTAATGAGAAAAACGCCGGAAGGCGTTTTTCTTTGCAATCATTGCCACTACTTCTTTAAAATAAGGCCCAAACCTCAAATAATCAACAAGAAGGGTCAAATTTTACCCCAAGACAGATCTATTTTAATTCCGAAAAACTTATCCAGAACGGCCAGAAACCCAATGATTATCATGGCCAAACCGATAAAGTTGTTTTTTCTTCAAAGAAAGTTCATATTTAAATTTCCATATGTTTGGTGCAGGTTGTTGCTGCAGCGTTGACCAAAAGCCTTTTGGCCTCAATTTCAGCTCCACAGACTTCGCATTTCCCGTAGGTTCCATTCTTCATTCTTTCCAGGGCGGCTTCAATTTCCTCTTTTCTTTCCACCAGAACCTTTAAAACGGCCTCGTTATCATTAATATTGGTCATTTCCGAAGCCTGGTCGGCTTCATCTAAAACATCATCCTGGGTATTGGTTTCCTTGGCGTCAAAACCACCGGGCGCCCTATCATCGGGAACGGCGATATCTCCAATTTCTTTCATTATTTCAAGAAGCTCATTTTCCAATCTTATCTTTAGCTCCTCTTGAGTTACTTTTATATTCTCATCCATGCTCGGATTATAGCAGATAAAACACCCGGCAGCAAGCTTGACCTTAGATTGTAAGTTGAATCCAAGAATTCCAACTGTTTAAAAGCTGATTTTAATTTATTACTCCGGATCCCGGATATTGGAATTTTACAACCACTCGTTCCTCGTGGGTAAAATTCCATTCCGGGATGACAAAGGTTTGCGGTTGGTGCTTTTTTCCGGATCCCGGATATTAAACTGAGCACCACTTTTGAAAAAAACATTTAGCTAAAACTGAACTTTTTGTGGTTTCACGAACAAAAGGTATAAAATCTTTTTATTCCTGCAAAAGTGGTGCTCAGTAAAATTCCGGGATGACAAACACTAAAAGTACATGTCTCGACAGCGACCTTTGGTCGCTGTCATATAAAGGAACAAGAATAAAACTATTCTTGTTTTTCTCTTTTTAAGATATCATGAATACGGAAGAAGAACAGAACGAACTGTCAAAAGCTTCGAGCTTCTCGGGATACTCTTCTGTCTTCTTTCGTATTCAGGAT
>JALVSO010000032.1 GCA_027024305.1 Candidatus Parcubacteria bacterium
GGTCGCGCTAAGATAAATTACTTGTCCGAGATGTTTTTCAAATTCACTAAAGGTTAGAGGTCTGTTATCCAAGGCGCTGGGAAGACGAAAACCATGTTTGATTAAATTTTTTTTACGAGCTTGATCAGCCTTGTACATTCCACTAATTTGTGGAATGCTCACATGTGACTCATCAATGATAACTAGATAATCATCTGGAAAATAGTCCAATAAAGTACATGGTGCTTCCGCTTGTTTTCGTCCGCTCAAATAACGAGAATAATTTTCAATTCCACTGCAAAATCCGACTTCTTGCATCATGGCAATATCTTGTCTGGTGCGACGTGACAATCTTGTAGCTTCCAATATTTTCCCTTCTTTTTCAAATTTTTGAACAGACTCCTTAAGTTCTTTCTTAATTTTCTCAATAGCTACTGTCATGACCGAATTAGGTACTACAAAATGTTTTGCCGGATAAATTAATACTTTTTTCAAAGTTGAAAGTTTTTTGCCGGTTACTAGATCAAATTCAAATATTTTATCCAGTTTTCCGGCAAAAACTTCCATCCTAAAAATAACCTCCCTTCCGGCAGGAACAATCTCAATGGTTTCACCGCGAACACGAAATTTTCCTCTTGATAAAATATTTGTTCGTTGATACTGAAGCGAGATTAATTTTTCTATTATATGGTCCCTATTTATATCTTCATTAAGAGATAAATTTAACATTCCTTTACGATAAAATTCAGGTGAACCAAGTCCATAGATACAAGAAACGCTAGCAACAACCACCACGTCAGGTCTGGTTAAAACCGCAGCTGTGGCAGCATGTCGCAATCTATCAATCTCTTCATTTATTTGAACCTCTTTTTGAATATATGCATCCGTAGCACTAATATATGCCTCTGGTTGATAATAATCATAATAAGAGACGAAATACTCCACCGCATTTTTTGGAAAAAAAGTACGAAATTCCTGCACTAATTGAGCAGCTAGAGTTTTATTGTGAGTAATCACCAGTGTGGGTTTTTGGGTATTGGCTATAACATTAGCCACAGTAAAAGTTTTTCCCGATCCGGTTACCCCCAAGAGAGTTTGGTGAGTATTTCCGGCAAAAACACCCTGACTCAAAGCTTTTATAGCTTTTAACTGATCACCCTTTGGAACAAAATTGCCAGAAACTTCAAATGAAGGCATTTCACCTGTATCTCACCCAGACTTTTTGATTTGGATTTAGATTTTGCTCCTTAGCTAATTCTGTAAGATTTTTCCAATATTCTCCAGAACGAGAGTCACCGACAGGGATAGAAATCCAACAATCAGCTTTAGCTCTTTTACATAAGTCAAACATCCATTCATAGGCCAGTGGAGTGGCAAAAGTTCCGTTTGAAAGAAACTTTGCTTGAAGATTTCTTGAATCTGTAGGCTTAATCCTATTATCCCAATTTGGATCTGCGGTGGTATCCACAAATTGAAGAACATCATATTTTTCCACATTATCCAAAATCTCTTGCTTCCATGGGTTTTGCCTGGTTACACCTTGACTGTTCAACCCTTGTTGCCAAACTTGAGCAATGTCAACATTTTCTCGGAAAGGAGGTACTGAGATATTTTCCCCTGAAAGATTATCATTATTGGAAACATTTGAAGTTGAGGATGTTTCCGGA
>JALVSO010000033.1 GCA_027024305.1 Candidatus Parcubacteria bacterium
TAATTTTGAGTAATTTTACTCAATGGGGGGCGGCAGCGTAGCTGCCGCCCCCTATGAGCAGACTAGCAAGAGCTAGTCAATCATCTTAACATCAACATTTATTCCGGAAGGCAATGATAGATTGGTGAGAGCCTCCACAACTTTCTGTGTCGGTTCCACAATATCAATTAGCCTTCTATGAACTTTCATTTCATACTGCTCTTTTGACTCTTCATAAACAAAGGTTGATCTGTTAACAGTCCATTTCTTTGTTTTTGTTGGCAAAGGTACAGGTCCTCTGACCGTCGCTTCCAGCCTTTCGGTATTGGAGATGATCTCTTTAACCGCGGCGTCCAAAGCTTTAGCTTCAAAGGCAGAAACAATAATTCTTAGAATTGATGTTTTATTTGTTTTTTTTGTTTCAGCCATTTTCAGAATATATTATTTATTAAGCAATGATTAAGCAATAATCTTAGTTACCACACCGGCACCAACGGTTCTACCTCCCTCCCTCAAAGTAAACTTCATCTTATCTTCAATAGCAACCGGTGTATGTAGCTTAACCTTGAAAGTAGCAGTATCTCCCGGCATAACCATCTCTGTGCCTTCAGCCAAAGTAACCTCTCCGGTCACATCGGTAGTTCTCACATAGAATTGTGGCTTATATCCTGAGAAGAATGGAGTGTGTCGTCCTCCTTCCTCTTTCTTTAGAACATATACCTCGGCTTCAAACTCTGTGTGAGGAGTAATTGATCCCGGCTTTGCAAGAACCTGTCCTCTGTGAATATCTTCTTTCTTAATTCCCCTCAAAAGGATTCCGGCATTATCTCCGGCCATTCCCTCTTGTAGAGATTTATTAAACATCTCAATTCCGGTAACAGTTGTCTTCTGAGTATCTTTAATACCAACAATTTCAACCTCGTCACCAACATGCACCTTTCCTCTCTCAATTTTTCCGGTAGCCACGGTTCCTCTACCTTCAATGGAGAAGATATCTTCAATGGGCATTAGGAAGTCTCCATCAACATCCCTTTCAGGGATATCAAATCATGTATCCATGGCATTTAAAAGCTCATCAATCTTAGCTGTTCATTCATCCGGAGCTTCAGCTTCAGCAGCCTTAAGAGCGGAACCTTCAATAAATGGAGTTCCTTCAGCATCAAATCCATATTTATCTAGGGTTTCTTTGATCTCCTCTTTCACAAGCTCAACCATGTCAGGATCATCCACCATATCCATCTTGTTTAGGAAAACAATCATTTTTGGCACACCAACCTGCTTTGCCAAAAGAACATGCTCTCTGGTTTGAGGCATAAGACCATCGGTAGCGGCAACCACAAGGATAGCACCATCCATTTGAGCTGCTCCGGTAATCATGTTTTTAATATAGTCCGCGTGACCCGGCGCATCAATGTGAGCATAGTGTCTAGCGTCAGTCTCGTACTCTTGATGAGAAAGAGCAATGGTAATTCCCCTCTCCTTCTCTTCGGGAGCATTGTCAATATCGTCAATTGAACCCTTATCACTTCTCTTCCCGGCTAGAAAAAGAGTGTTCAGGATAGCGGCGGTAAGAGTAGTCTTACCGTGGTCAACGTGACCCAGTGTTCCCACGTTAATGTGGGGTTTTGATCTATCAAAATCTGCCATAATATTTTATATAATTTTAATTTTTAATTTTTAATTTTGAGAAAAAATTCTCGCTTTAAACAATATATTTACTGAAAATCGACTAAGCCAAAATAAACGGCACTAGACGACAATAAGTAAAAATGTGCCACTATTCTAGCAAATGTAAAGAAGAAAATCAACCGGATAAAGATAAACAGGTTATCCCCCTTTTAAAATAACAGATACAGAAAGAGGGCGACCTTCGGTCGCCCTCTTTCTCTTCAAAAATCACTCCAAAAATCAAATAAAATCTAAAAAGCCACCTTAGAAATATTTTGATTAATTTTATCTCTTAATTTTTCTATCTCCCTTAAAGAAAAAACTCTTTCCGTTTTATTTTCATCCAATGCTTCCAGTAAATCAGCCTCATCAAAATAACCTCAGAGATAGAAGAGTTTTGAAAGAAAAATAATTTCCCTCTCTTTTAATAAATCTTCCCTTTTAATCTCCCCCAGGGAATTTAAAAAAGCTTCCAGGAGATTGAAGATTTTTTTATCGGCCTCGTTGTGCAGAAAAACTTTTTCCAAAAGGTTGAAAATATTTTTAACCACCAAAATCTTTTTTTGAAATAATTTATCATCGTCTTCTTTCAATGAAAAATAAATGTTATCAATAAATTGACCGCCGGTTACCCGATAACCACCCTTCCCTCTTACCAAAAAAATTTTTAGCTCCGTTAAATTTTGTAAAAAATTTCTGAATTTTGAAACATCCTTCTTGGCTCCCGAAGCCGAAGCTCAAATCAGTCCAAAATCTTCCGTAAAAAAAAGAGCTCGAGTGTCATTCTCTCCACTGCCGTAGCTTCTTAAAACATAGGCCTTGGTTTCATAGATTTCATACATTATTAAAAGTGTATCAAAGCCAATAACCAAGTCAAGCCTTCCAACATATTTCCAACACATCCAATGTGTTGGAAAAAACACCGGAGTAAAACTTCTCTGCCATTGTCTTCTTAGATTTTCTTCTCTTTTTCCTTATTTATCTTCTCCACCACCTTTAGAAAAGCATCAAAGTCATCGGTTTTTTCCCTAAATTTATCCCGAGAAATCTCTCCACATTTTTGACATTTATGAATGATAATATATTTTCCTCCTTTTGAAACTTCCACATCCACCGGTTCCATCAGACCGTGACAACTTTCCAAGCGATCTCCGGGAAAAATATCCACATGAAGAGAATAGAAACAACGAGGACAGTGATTGGTAAAACCATCACCCCTGACCTCTTCCCCACAATTTTGACAAATAAAATCCTCCTTCCTCTTTTGAAACTTTTTTACGTTGGACATTTTACTTTATTTAGTATGTTCAATGGCAATATCTAAAATAGCCTGGGCGATTTTTACCTCGGCATCGGGCTTGAAAAACTCCTTGGTGGCCGCAATCATTTTTTCTCTCAACCCCTCCTCCTTAAAAATCCTGTCAATTTCAAAAAGTAGAATATTGGGAGTAAGATTTTTTTGACGAATGACCGTGGCCGCTCCGGTACGAGCGTAGGCAAAAGAATTTGACTCCTGATCTCTAGACACCACCTTGGATAAAGGGATAACAATGGCCGGCAAATTTCAGTTGGCTATCTCATAGAGCGAACCGGCTCCGGCCCGAGTCACAACCAAATCCGCCGCCCCGGCGGCCATCTTCATTTGCAAGTCATTTAGATAAGGAAAAACCTTGTATCTTTTTTTTAGAGGATTGTCCAGAAGAGTCACTCCGGCCACGGCGTATATATCTTCGTAATTCTTTTTTCCGGTCTGGTGAATAATTTGGTATTTCTCCACCAGTTTTGGTAAAGCGGCAATAACAGTATCATTAATTATCTGACTACCCTGGGAGCCACCCATAATCCAGATAACCGGAGCGGAAAAATCCAAATTAAAAAATTCATGGGCGCCCTCTTTTTGTTTAAATTTTATTTCATCTCTAACCGGATTGCCCAAAAGAGCCACCTTGCTCTTGTCAAAATACTTGGCCGCTTCAGGAAAGGCAATGGATATTCTCTCGGCAAATTTTCCGGCATAGAGCAAAACCCTGGAAGGAACGGTATCGGACACATGAATAACTACCGGAATTCTCAGAATCCTGGCCGCCACCAGAACCGGAAAGGCCACATAACCTCCGTTGGTGAAAACCACATCCGGATAAATTTGAAAAAGCTTGACCAGCGTGTCGGCCACCCCCCAAGCCGTCTTAAATAAATCGGGTATGTTTCTAAAGAAAGAATCTTTTCTCAACTTTCCGGCATATATTTTCGTAAAATTAACTTCATTGCGAAAAAGAGCATCCTCGTCATAGGGCTCGGTGGCCATATAGGTAATTTCCGGTTGCAAAATATGTTTTTCTTCGGAAATTTCTCGAATTTTATCGGCCACGGCTATCAAGGGGTAAAAATGTCCCCCCGACCCCCCGCCGGTTACAACTATTTTCATAATTTTATTGAAGCGAGAGCCGGTTTAAGGCGACTCGGCTGTGCCCTCGCATTAAACAGGCCGAGCGAAATAAAATTATATATACTTCTATAATTTTATTGAAGCGAGAGCCGGTTTAAGGCGACTCGGCTGTGCCCTCGCATTAAACAGGCCGAGCGAAATGAATTTATATAAACTTATATTGCCTACTATATAGTAAAGGAAAAATATTCTTTTTGCAAATTTTTGAAAAAAATCGAGGCAAAACCTTGCTATTTAGTTGTATCTTTAGGTTGCTTTTAAACTGTTAACAAGGTATAATACCAGACATTATGTTAGAAATAAAAGGACAAAAAAGAGAGCCCAAAGCTCCAGTTAACGAAAAAAAAGAATTGAAAGCCGTCGTTTACGGACCACATATGGAAAATAATCTAACCATAACTGTTTCCCCGACTGAGTTTAAGAGAGTCTTTAAAGAAGCCGGAACATCTCAAATTATTTCTCTTTCCATTGACGGAGAAGAACACGAAGTTATGATTAAAGATTTTCAACTTAATCCGGTTTCAGACGACTTTGTACATGTTGACTTCTATGCCATCACCCGAGGAGAAGAAATGGAAGTAGCCGTGCCCTTTGAATTTAAAGGAGAGGCGCCGGCCCTTGAATCAGGAAATAATATTTTGAATAAAGTTCTTTCTGAAATTAAAGTGAAATGTCTGCCAAGAAATATTCCATCGGAAATTGAGATTGACCTGGGGGCTTTGGAAAAGGCCGGAGATTCAATCCGTTTAGCTGATATAAAATTACCCGAGGGAGTTGAGTTTTTAACAGATAATTTTGACGAGGTAATTGTTTCCGTTTCTGAAAACAAAGAAGAAGTGGAAGAAAACACAGAGGCCCAGAAAGAAGAAGGAGGTTCAGAAGAGGAATCTGAAGAGTAGAACTTTTAATCAATAAAAAAGACCCGAAAGGGTCTTTTTTATTTAATCTAATCCTTAATCTCTTTTTGAGCGTACTCATCTCTCATTTTAGCTCTCTTGACTATCTTTAAAATTTCATCTTCATCATCGATTACTTTGAATAATTTTAAATCTCCGGGAGAAATGGTTCCGAATTTTTCCAAAAGAACAGACTGGAAAAACTTAATCAAAGGATTTCAATATTCTTTACCGACCAAAACTATGGGCACCCGAGGAATCTTTTTGGTCTGAACCAAGGTTAAAATTTCAAAGAATTCATCCATGGTCCCAAAGCCCCCGGGGAAGTAGATATAAACCTCTGCTGAAAAAGTCATAGAAACTTTTCTGGTAAAGAAGTAGTGAAAATTGACTCCATGAGTAACATAGGGGTTAATATTTTGCTCAAAGGGTAATTCTATATTAAATCCAATGGCCGAACCACAGGCCTCCGCAGTGCCTTGATTGGCGGCCTGCATAATTCCCGGACCACCTCCGGTAATTACAGCGTAACCTTCCTGACATATTTTCCGGGCCAAGGAACGAGCCAATTCATAATATTTTGAGCCGGCCTTTAATCTGGCCGATCCGAAAAAAGTCACAGATTTTGGATATTGCCTAATGGCCCGAATACCGGTTTTTATTTCGTTAACAATAAGCTTACTTCTCTTCTCGGTTAGCAGAGCCATTTCCTCTTGAGTGTGAAATCTTCGCCTAATTTGAGCATCCGGTTTATTTATAATTTTTTTCTTGGAACTTTTCTTCAACTTTGTTTTTTTACAAGCTTCTCCCAGCATACACTCTTCTTTTTTTCTTTTTTTCATGGCAAGCATTTTACCACAAAAACTTTCTTTATGATAGAATTACTTTCAATGAACAAAGGAAAAAAATACTTTTATATAAGTCTGGCAGTTCTTTTCTTGTTACTGCTCAGCCGGTGGAGCGGACCCCTTTCTTTCAAGGAATTCCGCTTCCAAAATAATAAGACATATACCCCCGCCGATTTAATCAAAAGCGACCTGCTCAAGGTCGTTGACGGAGATACTCTGATTTTAAAAATAGCAAACAAAAAAGAACGGGTGCGCTTGGTGGGTTTAAACACTCCGGAAGCTAAAAAGATAAATGGCAGAACCGTGGAATGCTTTGGACCGGAAGCCTCAAACTATGCCCGAAAAATCCTGTCCGACATAAAAGAAATCTATTTTGAACCCTATAGCTATGACACCAGAGACCAATATGGCCGACTTTTGGGTTTTGTCTTCTTTAAAAATAAAGAAGGTGAATTGGTTAATTTCGCAAATTATATGATTGGACAGGGTTACGGCTACGAATACACCTACCACGGCAGAAAATATAAATACCGTGATAAATTTATAGAGGCGGAAAATATAGCCAGAAAAAACAGATGGGGGCTATGAAATGAAAAAGCTTGCCCAGCTTCCTAATCGCAGGAATTGAAAACTGCGTCTATGGTTGCATCATCTATTTCGCCTGTTTCTTCAAGACCAAGATTCTTTTGCATTTGCATAACTGCAATCTTTACTTTTTCTCCATAGCTTCCATCAACCGGACCGGGGTCCAAACCTATTCTAGTTAAATATTCTTGAAGAATTGCCACTTCCGTGATAAGAATACCATCTGAATTTAATGTATTATCTTTATCCCCCGGTTTTAATTTTTGCACCAAAAGCATGTTGGAATTACAAATCTTTTCTTTCATTTTTGTATCTACCATATTCAATCCGTTCTCATCCTTTTTCTCCCCCCAGCCCCAAGGATATAGACAAACTCTATCATCATGCTTTCCGTAAGGAGAGAAATTTAAAGCCCTACTATCTTTACAAACATAACGATTTTTCCTTTTTTTGATAACTGATTGTGGCTTTCCAGAATGACCCGGTGCAATATTTAATAAATTTAAAATATTAACCGTAATAATTTGACTATCACTCATAGAAGGTGTGCCATTGTCGGCCACCGTAATCTCTACAATATATGAATTATTGTTATCTGAATCTGTTGGATTTTCATAATCTGGAGCCGTTACGAATGATAGTGCTCCACTGTTTTGATTTATCGAAAATCTTCCCTGATCAGCGCCACTGCTAATGGAGTAAGTCAAAATATCACCAACATCAGGATCAGTGGCTGTTACAGTGGTTACTGCGGTTTGATTTTCAGCGAGATTAATTGTAGCTGTTGGACCGCCACCATTTGAGGTTATAACTGGAGGATTATTTGTGTTCTCATTAACATCTGTGATATTAACAGTAATTATCTGACTATCACTCATGGAGGGTGTTCCGTTATCACTTACCATAACCTCTACAATATATGAATTATTATTATCTGAGTCTGTTGGATTTTCGTAATCCGGGGCAGACACAAAAGACAATGCTCCGCTGTTTTGATTTATCGAAAAGCTTCCCTGGTCAGCGCCACCGCTAATGGAGTAAGTCAAAATATCACCAACATCAGGATCAGTGGCTGTTACGGTAGTTACTGCGGTTTGATTTTCAGCGAGATTAATTGTAGCTGTTGGACCACCACCATTTGAGGTTATGACTGGGGCATTATTTGTCGTACTACAATCTTTCCCACCATCATTAATTGTTCAAAGATCATTATTTATAATACTTAATCTGGCGCTCTCTCCATTACAATAATTAGATGCTGAATCTAAAGTTAAAGATTGATTTAATATTTGGGAATCCAAAGAAATCAAAAGGTTATCATAGTTTTGTGTAGAAAAAGCAATGCTATTAGCCAAAAAACCGGCTATATTAGTTACCGGGGAAAAATCCCATGATGAAATATCCTGATTAAATGATGTCGCACCATAGAACATGGAATTCATGCTTGAGACATTTGAAGTGTTTCAAGAATTTAGTGGTTGGTTGAAAGATATAGCGCCACGAAACATTGAAGCCATATTTGTTACCGATGAAGTATCTCAATTATTTAAAGGCTGATTAAAAGATGTTGCGTTATAGAACATTGAAGCCATATTTGTTACCGATGATACATCTCAGCTATTTAGAGGCTGGTTAAAAGATGTTGCATTATAGAACATAACTGACATATCAGTTACGCCAGAAGTATTTCAAGATGAGATGTCTTGATTAAAAGATGTTGCGCCATAAAACATCTGATAGAGACTGGTAACGGAAGATATATCTCAAGAAGAAATATCTTGATTAAAAGAAGTGGCATTTCCAAACATACCCGCTAAACTTGTGACATTTAAAAGATTTGGGCTATCTGTGGCTCATCCGCCATCATTATTTAAATTTACGCAACCTCTAAACGCCCCCCCCATGGAAGTTCACTTACCGGTACCCCACTGATTAATTCCTGTTAATTTATCTTTATCTCCTGTTCCATTAAAATAAATTCTAGGAAATCCTGTGCCGGTCCCGGAATTATCTTTAATTCTAATTTTCCCATGATAGGATGAGGCATAATTACAGGTATAATTTCCTGTTTGGGCAGCGGCTTCGTTTATCCCATCATTATCACAATCAACATTATAATTATACCCTGTTCCCAGAGTTGGAATGGTAAAAGAATTTGTCCCATTTCCCAAAGAAGTATCTACGGTAATCACAAAATCATCCGTTGCGGCCCCATGAGCCAGAAAGGCCAAAAAAGACACTGCTCCTACCAAAATACCGGCAAAAAAAATTTCACCTTTTTTTATCATTCTTATTTTCTTCATATTAAAAAATTAAATCATTAATTATGATTTAATTCTATCACAATAATTTATTAAAAAAACTATTTTTCTTTTAAAAAATTGGATAAGAAAGAAGCAAGGTTTTTTAGTTGCTCATCATTGATAATGGAAACAATCTGAACCGGTTTTTTGTATTTTTCTTCAAATTCTTTTTTCGTTTTTTCGGCAACTTCCGAATCCACCAAATCAGACTTTGATAAAATAATAACTTCCTTCTTATCCAGAAGCTCCGGAGAATATTCTCCCAATTCTTTCCGGATTTTCTCGTATTCCTCAAACATATTTTCATATTCAAAGGAAACCAGGTGGGCAATGGCTTTGGTCCTTTTGATATGCCTTAAAAATTTATGACCCAGGCCTCGCCCCTCGGCGGCTCCTTCAATTAAACCGGGTATATCAGCCAGAACATAGCCATGAAAAGCTCCCAGAGAAGGTTCCAGGGTTGTAAAAGGATAATCTCCCACCTTGGCCCGGGACCGGGTTAGGGCATTCATCAAAGAAGATTTACCGGCCGAAGGCAGACCCACAAAACCCAGATCCACAATCATCTGTAACTCAATATAGAACTCCCCCTCCTCTCCCGGTTCTCCGTCGGTGTGCTCCATGGGCGTAGTATTGCGAGAAGATTTAAAATGTTCATTGCCGAAACCGCCCTTGCCACCCCGTAAAACTTTGATAGTTTCACCCTCTTTTAAAAGAGAAAATTTATTGCCGGTTTTTAATTCAGTGATTTGAGAACCCACCGGAACATCAATATAAAGGTCGGCTCCATCCTTCCCTTCCTTGGAATTTTTCATTCCGTGCCCTCCGCTTTCCGCCTTAAAATTAGGGTTGGAAGTGTAATCGGCCAGTTTGGTTAAATCTCGGACAGCTCGAAAATAGACATCTCCCCCTTTACCGCCATCACCCCCGGCCGGCCCACCGTTGGGCATATATTTTAGACGGAGTCAGGAGACGATGCCATTTCCTCCATCCCCCGCCTTGGCTTTTATTTTTATTTCATCTACAAAACTCATATATTCAACATTATATCACTAGAAAATTCGGAAATGGTAAAGTGGCGTCCGCCAGCAATAGGCTTTTTTCGCTCCTTCGCCCTGCGGCACTGCTCGGGCGACCGCTCAAAAACCATTTCCTCCACCCCCTGCCTTAGCCTTTATTTTTATTTCATCTACAAAACTCATATATTCAACATTATATCACTAGAAAATTCGGAAATGGCAAAATGACAGCCGGACAGCCAGACATTTTCCACGAAGTCCGACCTGACACGACCAGACCCATACAACCACTAAACAGGTCGGACTTCTGCCACACAATTTTCCACGAAGCCGGACTAGTCAGCAACCACACGCCAAACCATACCTGACAAGTCCGGCTTCTTACGCCGAACCATACCCGACAGGTCGGACTTCTACCATCTCCCGCCTTGGCTTTTATTTTTATTTCATCTACAAAACTCATATTAGTGATATTCTAACATTTTCAGAGAAAGAACGCGATGGACTGAAACTAATTTTAAAAATCACACAAGTGTCCGTACGGACACTTGTGTGATTTTTTAAAAAGTTTTTTAATCCCCTCTTTGAAAACTTTTTTAAAAACCTTAAAGACAAAAACCATCAAATTTTTTATTTATTTTTCTTGACTATACTTCTGTATCACATCATCTAAAACCACATCCTTTAAAAAATCCTTGCCAAACATATGAACCCCCAAGGAATAAAGAGCCCCGGCCAAAATAGTGGAACCGATGATAATCCCCAGGCCCTGTAAAAGTCCTCGGAAAAAAGCCGACCTTAAAGAATATATTTTGGCAATAAGAAAATTATTCTTTTCCATTTCGTTGACCAAATCCTCTATCCGCTCATTAAGACTTTTCTTTTCCTCTTCTTCCCTTTCTTCCCTTTCCTTTAAGGCTTTAAAATCTTCATTAATTAACTCCTTACCTCTAACCGTATCTACTCCCTTTACGGCCACCTTTTTTATTACTTCTTTCATAAAACTATTTTAACAACTTTTTAGCGACTTTTTCAGCCTCTCCGGCTCCTCCTGTGAATAAAACATAATCTTCCCCATAATTTTTCCCCCTAATTTTTTCGGCACAATCACTAAAATCTTCACAGAAAAAAGTATTGGGATTTTTATCCTTCAGAGCTTTAAAAAGTTTCCGGGAATCTATGGAAAAATCCTCCTCTTTTTCCCGGGCTTTGTAGATGGGCAAAAGATAAACAATATCATAGGAAATCAAAGTTCTGACAAAGTCATCAAAAAAATCTTCCGTCCGTGAAAAAAGATGGGGTTGGAAAACCAGAATATTCTTTTTTCTTGGGAACTTTTCTTTAATGGCCCCCCAAAGAACCTCCAGGGCTTCCGGATTGTGAGCATAGTCATCATAGATTTTCAAACCCTTTTTGTCTTCTCCTAAAAAATCAAATCTCTTGCCCGCTCCCTGAAACTCTTCGGCCAAATACTTTTTGGCTCTTTCCAAATCCAAAGCGAAATAATCGGCCACCGCCAAAGCCACCCGGGCATTCTCCCGATTATACTCTCCCGGCAGAGAAAGTTTTTCGATTTCATATTTTTTATAGTCAATGATTTTAAAATTTAATTCCCGAGCTTTTTCCACCACCTCTTTTAAATTTTCATTCTCAAAATCACAAATTAAAACTCTTTGCTCTCCCTTGGCTCTCTCCAAAAAATTCACGAACACTTTTTTATAATTCTCAAAACTGCCGAAATGATCCAAATGATCCGGAGTGATATTGGTAATGGCGATGATGTTGGGATGAAGATGTAAAAAAGATCCTTTATACTCGCAGGATTCCACCAAAAAAATATCCGACTTCCCGGAAACAAAATTGGAATTAAATTTTTTGGCGACACCGCCAATGACCACGGTGGGGTCTTTGCCAAACTCCACCAACAATTCAGCCGTCATGGTGGTAGTGGTAGTCTTACCATTGGTGCCGGCAATGGAAACGGTAAATTTTTCCTTGGATATTTCTCCCAAATATTCCGGATAGGAGTATTCCCTGATTCCCAACTCCCGGGCTTTCTTTCTTTCCGGATTGCCCTTCGGAACCGCCGGAGAATAAATTAGAAAATCAATATCTTCCGAAATATTTTCCTCCCGGTGCTCCGGAAAAAAATGCAGATTATAATCATCTATCAGTTTATCTATATTTTCATTTCTTTTCTCATCGGAACCCAAAATTTCATAACCATCTTGATTCAAATATTTAGCCAGAGCGGAAACTCCGGCCCCTCCGACTCCCACTAAAAATACTTTTTTCATTTTTTAATCTTAACCTCCTTTGAAAAAAAATCAAAATGCAAAAATGGCTGAAATATGGTAGAATGTCAAGAATTAAATTACTAATCAAAAACTAAATTTTATGGCAAAAAAGAAAAACAATTCACCGAAAATAAGAGAAAGAGCTCCGGTGGTGGCCGTGATGGGTCACATTGACCATGGAAAATCCACCCTTCTGGACTATATCAGAAAAGAAAATACCGTGGACAGGGAGCACGGAGGAATCACCCAACATGTGGCCGCCTACGAGGCGGAACATAACGGCAAGAAAATCACCTTTATTGATACACCCGGTCACGAGGCCTTTGCCGCCGCCCGGGCCCGGGGGGCCAACATTGCCGATATCGCCATCTTGGTGGTGGCCGCCGACGACGGAGTTTCCGAGCAAACCCTTGGAGCCTTAAAATTTATCCGAGAATCGGGCATCCCCTTTATCGTAGCCATCAATAAAATTGATAAGCCCAATGCCGATATCAACAAAACTAAAAATTCTCTCTTGGAAGCCGAGGTTTATTTGGAAGGTATGGGTGGAGATGTCGCCTATAATGAAATTTCCGCTCTCAAAGGAACCGGAGTAGATGAGCTTCTGGACAATATTCTCCTAACGGCCGAACTGGAAGAATTAAAAACCGATGACAATGCTCCGGCTTCCGGTTATATCCTGGAAGCTACCCTTGATTCCAAAAAAGGGATTTCCGCCACCATGATTATTAAAAACGGTTCTCTAAAAGGTGGTCAATATGTGGTTTCCGGTTTCGCCTCCTCCCCGGTTAGAATTATGCAAGATTTTCAAGGAAAACCCCTTAAAGAAGCCTCCGCCTCCATGCCCATAACCATTATCGGTTTTGATGAACTGCCTTCAGCGGGAGATAGTTTTGCCGTCTTTGAAAACAAAAAAGAGGCTTTTAAATATATTGATGAATTAAAAGAATTACAGAGTGAAAAAGAAAGGGTGGAAAAAATAACTGCTAAAAAATTCAGTAAAAACAAAAAAAATGTTTTTCCTCTGGTTATCAAAACCGATGTGGCCGGTTCCCTTGATGCCGTTAAACACGAAATCGCCAAAATAGAAAATGATCGTTCGGAATTTAAGATTATAGAATCCGGTATCGGAGCCATCAATGAAAGCGCCATTAAAGCCCTGGGTGGAGCCGATAAGGCCACCATCATCGGTTTTAATGTACCCGTGGAAAGAACCGCTTCCATTCTGGCTGAAAATTTAAATATTGAAATAAAGACTTTTAACATTATCTATGAACTGCTGGAGTATTTGGAAAAAAGAATTATTGAGCTCACTCCCAAAGAAAAATTTGAGGAAGTAGTCGGAGAGGCCAAAATTTTAAAAGTCTTCTCCTGGGGAAATAAAGGAGGTGTTATCGGCGGTGAAGTCCTTGAAGGAACCATAAAAAAGAAAAATAAAATTCAGATATATCGCCGCGGGGAATTTATAGGAACCGCAAGCATCAAAGACCTGCAATCCAACAAACAAGATGTTGAAGAAGTTTCCGCTCCGAATCAATTCGGTACCAATGTAGTTTCCAAGCTGGAAATAGTGGCCGGAGACATAATAAAATCAGTGGAAATTGTGGAAAAATAGAGAAAAGTTAGAAACCAAGTAATTTAAAAAAACATGATATATAAAAAATATATAATTTCAATATTTTTAACAATTTTTATTTTGACAGAGGTAGCTTTTGCTGCTCCACAAGATGATTTTGTAATTAAGGTTCATACAACAAATGCAAATGAGAACTTTACTTTTTACACTCTTGATAATGATTATGATGTTGATTGGGATAATGATGGGGTTTTTGATCAGAATAATTTGTCATTAGATGTTACATATCAATTCACAAATCCAGGTTATCATATTATTCGTTTTCGTAATTTACAAAATATTCATATTAATAACCAAGCAGATAAAGATAAGTATATTTCTATTGAGCAATGAGGGTCTAGTCAATGAGGGCCAGATATGTCTAGGGCATTTAAAGGCGCATCAAATCTTGTTGGGAATTACAGCGACACTCCTGATATGAGTGAAGTAACGAATATGAGTGGTATGTTTCGTAGCGCTACTTCTTTTAACCAATCTCTCAATAATTGAGATGTCTCTAATGTAACGAATATGAGTGGTATGTTTCGTAGCGCCACTTCTTTCGATCAGCCTCTTAATAATTGAAACGTGTCAAAGGTAACGAATATGAGCTATATGTTTTCTAATGCTGCCTCATTCAATCAACCACTAAATACCTGGGATGTGTCCAAAGTGTCAAATATGAGCTATATGTTTTCTAATGCTGCCTCATTCAATCAACCACTAAATACCTGGGATGTGTCCAAAGTGTCAAATATGAGTGGTATGTTTCGTAACGCTACTTCTTTTAACCAATCTCTCAATAATTGAAACGTGTCAAAGGTAACGAATATGAGTGGTATGTTTCGTAACGCTACTTCTTTTAACCAATCTCTCAATAATTGAAACGTGTCAAAGGTAACGAATATGAGATTTATGTTTAGGGATGCCGCCTCATTCAATCAATCCCTTGACAATTGAGATGTCTCTAATGTAACGAATATGAGTGGTATGTTTTATGGTAGTACATCATTCAACCAAAGTCTAGATAGTTGAAATGTGATAAGCGTTACAGACATGTTAGATATGTTTAAAAATGTAATTCTTTCAATTTCAAACTATGATTCAATTTTAAAGGCATGAGACAATCTCACTTTGCAAAATAATGTTACATTTAATGCTGGTAATTCAAAATATTGTAGTGCGGCAGCGGATAGGCAGGATATGATTATCACCTATAACTGAACTATTATTGACGGGGGTCAATCATGTCCTCCAGTTGCTAATGATGATACAGCTTCAACAACTGAAGATACAGCAGTAACAATTGATGTGTTAGCAAATGATACTGATGATGATGGTAATACAGATATTGATGCTACAAGCGTAGCTATTGTTTCAGGACAAGGCCCAACAAATGGTTCTGTATCTGTAAATTCGACTACAGGAGAAATTATATATACACCAAATGCGAACTTTAATGGAACAGATACTTTCCAATATACAGTTGATGATCAAAGCGGAACAACATCTAACGCAGCTACCGTGACTGTGAATGTTA
>JALVSO010000034.1 GCA_027024305.1 Candidatus Parcubacteria bacterium
CGAAATTCCGAGCAGTGCGCAGGGATTTCGAAACCTCCAACAACAGCGGTTCGAGTCATCTCTCAGGTGAAAAATTAATAAAAAATCCCATAGGGGATTTTTTAAAATTTTTCAGTACCTGAGAGAGCGAAATTCCGAGCAGTGCGCAGGGATTTCGAAACCTCCAACAACAGCGGTTCGAGTCATCTCTCAGGTGAAAAATTAATAAAAAATCCCATAGGGGATTTTTTAAAATTTTTCAGTACCTGAGAGAGGACTCGAACCTCCAAGCCTTACGGCACTGGTTCCTAAGACCAGCGTGTTTACCAATTTCACCACTCAGGCATATTTTTTACCACCTTTTAGAGTAATACAAAATGTTTCACTTCTTTAATAAACACACAGCGTGTTTACCTCTGAATTTATCCTTTGCATCACTCAGGTTAGGAATTTTTCCTCCAAAAGGAACAGAAGAATTATAACAATAATATTTTATTTTTCAATAGCTGTGATATAATTCGGGGGAACAAAATAAAAATGGCATCATTAAAAAAAATACAGGAAAAAATGTCCGGAGTGAGGAAAACAGCCAAGGTTACCAAGGCCATGGAATCAATCTCGGCCATTAAAATGAGAGTGGCCCAGAAGAAAGCTCTGGATGGAAGAGAATATTCCTTTTTGGTTTTTTCTATTTTAAAGAGAATTTCCAAGGTTGTTAAGAGAAATGTTGACGAAATTTTTGCCCGGGCTGTGCCGGAGGGGGGCAGAACTGTTATTCTTTTAATTTCACCCGATAAGGGGCTAACCGGTGGTATGAATAATTTTTTATTCAAGAAGGTTTTTAATCTTATCCAAGAAAACGAGTTATCAAAAGAAAATCTATCTTTTGTTTGTGTTGGAAAAAAGGGCTATGAATTTGTTAAAAAGAATGGTTATGAGGTGGAAAAGTATTTTGACAGCATTTCCGAAAAAACCGATAGTGAAGAGATAGAGGAGGTCTCACGTTATATTGAAGAAATGTACAGAAAAGGAAATTGTTCCAGGATTTTTTCTGTCTATACCAACTTTATAAATACGGCCGAGCAGCGACCGGTGTCCAGAATTATTTTACCGGTGGTTTATGATGAATTAAAAACCGTTGTTAAGGATATTGTGCCCAATAGGGGAAAATTTTCCGATGCCGAGGAAATAGACATAGATCATTCCGATGTGGCGGCCTATATTTTTGAGCCCAGCATTGAGGCGGCCATGGCCAGTTTGGTTCCATTTGTTCTTCATGTGGCTGTATACAACTCTCTTTTAGAATCTTTCGCCTCGGAACATTCTTCCCGCATGGTGGCCATGAAGAATTCCACCGACAAAGCCAATGAATTGGCTGATAATCTAAGGAAGAAGTTTAATAAAGAAAGGCAGGCTCAAATAACCAAGGAAATTTCGGAGATCGTTTCCGGCATTGAAGCCATGAAGGATTAATTGAAAAGAGGTTTTGTGTGAATTTCCTCAGACAATTAATTGCAGAAGATTTCCCCCCATGGGGAAGAGTATATTCTAATATAAGAATGATACCCGAAATTTTCTAAAATTTCCGGTGTTTTTTCTTAATAATTTTAAAACTTTGACAGTAATTTACTCAAACCTT
>JALVSO010000035.1 GCA_027024305.1 Candidatus Parcubacteria bacterium
GAGCTTGAGAGCGGAACAAAAGTTCCAGTCACAGCACGAAGTGTAAAAGATGCTCAGTGCCAACTTAAGGCCTGCGGAGAGGCTTCTTCCAAAGACCCCGTTATAAAACTGCATTTTTTAGAAAATGTGGTTGACGGAGTTTCGGATATGAAAATCTAAACCCAAATCGGCCCAGGTGATACAATCACCCGGGTTTTTTATATTTTATATTTTTTTTATTTATTAATATTCCCTCCTACTTTTTCCACTCTCCTAGATCCCCGCCTCCAAGAAAAATTGTTCAATGCTAAATTCACCGTTTCCGCTTTCTCCATAATTATCAATTTCAACAATTTCTATTTTGGGAATTCTTTTTCTAATTTCATCATTCTCTTGAAAGCGGATATTATAATTGTCATTAATAAAAATAATTTCTCTATTTCCCCCATTTTCCGAAATAAAACTTTCCAAAAAATCCGCCTTACTATCTCCAACCAGAAAGACCTTATCAAAAATTTTTTCCAAGCCCAGAGCTTCCACTTTTAATTTCTGAAATTCCAAATGGCCAAAGGTTAAAAGAATTTTTTCATCTCCAATTTTTTGCAAATTTTCTTTAACTCCGTCAAAAAGATAATTGGAAATTTTCTCTTGAATAAATTTCCTAATTCTCTCATCTCCCGAATTAAAATACTCTCATATTTTTTCGGACTTTATATTTTCATCTCCTTCCAGAAAAAGACCGAGATCTTTTCTAAAATCTCTGGCATTCAAAAGAGTATGGTCTAAATCAAAAATATAAATTCTTTCTTTCTTTTTTTCTTTCATCTTAAATAATTTTTAAAACCTCGCTCAACAGTTTTCCGGCATCGTAGCGAATAAAATTTTTATTGATACAATCTTTTCTGGGCTTCTTCAAAAAATCTCCGCCTATAAATTTCACATTTTTATAATCTAAATCATCATCTATTTTAACAAAATACTTTCCCTCCTCTTCATATCTTTCCCTGACATCTTCGGGAATATCATGATTATTATTATAAAGAACATAGTCAAAATTAGAAAAACCGACAAATTTTTCCATTTTTCTCAAAAACTCTAAAACCGTGAAATTATCGGTATGCCCTTTTTCCGTAACCATATTGGTGGTAAAAATTTTTTTAGCCTTCGTCTTTTTCAATTCTTCAATCAAGCCCGGAACCAGAAAATTTGGCAAAATGGAAGTAAAAAACGAACCGGGGTTCACTAAAACCATATCAGCTTCCTGAATTATTTTTGGAATTTTTGGGTTTAAATTAACCTTTTCTTTTAAAAAAATTCTTTTAGCACCACTTAAATCACCACCGTCAATATTCTTCTCGGAAACCACCCTTTCAACTTCCAGAAGATTGGCATAGTTAATTGAATCCTGAGAAACAATCTTTTCCCCGCTTTTTTTCTCCACAATCAGAGTATTTCGGTCCGTGGTTACCGGATAAATTTTTCCCAGAGTTTTTAAAATTTTTTCCGCCTCCTCAACCGCCTTGGGAAATGAATCGGCCATCTTTTCAATGGTGGAAAGAAAGATATTGCCAAAAGAATGTCCGCCAAGAAAACCGTCATTTTTTTCATAGCGATAGGTAAAAAGTTCCCTTAAAAATTTTGACTCGCCGGGAGCCAAAGCCACTAGACACTGGCGCACATCTCCGGCCGGCAAAACTCCGTAGTCATCCATTAAAACCCCGGTAGAACCGCCGGAATCGGACATAGCCACAATGGCGGAAATTTTTAAATTTTTTCCTTCTTCCTCTTTCAACCTTCTCAACTCCGAGAGAACGGCAAAGGATCCGGTCCCGCCACCGATGGTTACAATTTTTATTTCTTTATTCTCTTTGCTAATCATCGGTTTTTGGTTTATCCAAAAGTTCCGGTTCAAATTTCTCCCCCTCTCCGGTTATTTTCAAAGCATCATTGCTAATCTGCTTCAAGGATTTTGAACTGGCATTGTAGTGATTAACTACTGTGGAAATAGTATTGCCCAATTTTTCATGGACCGTAAAATATTTTTCCAAGTGCTTCTGCAGATCAGCCACCCGCTTTCCTATCTCTCCGGCCTTTTTTTCTATCTTTAAAGCTTTTAATCCTTGCATAACCGTTTGCAGATAGGCATGGAGGGTTGTGGGTGAAACCACAATAACTTTTTTATCCCGAAAGGCATATTCCAAAAAGTTCTGGGAATTAACCACTCCCACCTTGGAAACCAGCAGGTCATAATAGATCCCTTCGGAAGGAATAAACATAAAAGCGAAATCCATGGTACCCTCCTTGGGTTTGATATACTTGGCCGTTTCCGTAATTCTCTTTTTTAAATCTTCTTTAAAAGTTCTTTCCAAAAGCTTCCTCTTTTCCGGATCATTCTCGGCAATAATCTTATTGTAATTTTCCAAAGAAAATTTTGAATCTATGGGGATAATGCCATCGGGCAGTTTAATGATTGCATCAACGATATCTCCATTTTTAAATTGATATTGAAATTCATAGGCTTCGGGGGGCAGAATATTTTTAATGGTGGATTCCAAAAAATATTCCCCCAGAGCCCCTCTCTGCTTGGAATTTTGCAAGATATCCTGCAAAGATTTCAATTGCTCGGCGAAGGAAGCTACGTTACCGGTGCTTTTACGAACCTCCCCCAACTCCTCGGTCACATTCTTAATCATTTTTTGGGATTGCTCAAATTGGTGGCGGACCGATTCGGTCATCTCTTTTTGGTTCTGATTAAGTTTTTGATTTAATCTCTCGGAAAGCTCATCCTTCAATTCCTGATTGGAACGACTGAGTTTTTCGTTGGCTTCGGCAATTTTTTCCAACTGGGACTGCAACATTAAAAAAGATTGGTCGTCCTTTTTCTCTTCTTTTCCTTTTTTCAACTCTTTTAGAAAATACAAAAAAGTCAAAACAAAAAACACCAAAAAGACCGCCAAAATAGCCACTAAAATTAAAATTTCATTTATAGACATGGAAGCATTTTAACACAAAAACCCACCACAACTAAACCCAAGAGAAACACCGAGGTCTTGCCTCGGTGTTTGAAAGAAAAAAGAGTGAAAACACCGAGGCAAGGCCTCGGTGTTTTTCTCCCACTTCCTATTTTCTTCTATTTGTCTTCCCTTCTTCTTCTTTGATAGAAATACAGAAGAGGCAGGCCAACCAGAACGAAGGCCAAACCACTGGCGATATCCATTTTCTCACCTCTCCTAAAATTTTCCTCGGCGCTTTTCCGAGCTTCTTCTTTACATTCCTTAAATTTCTTTTGCAAAAATTCCTTTTCTTCTTCGGTTAATTCTTTACCGGATTCTCTTTCATTTGTTTTTCTCGGAGAAATCCCAACCGCCGGTATAGGCCCCATAATCAAATCATTACCAAGAATCCTGTTTGCCTCAATAGATCCAATATCATATTGCTGACATCTGTAATCCAAAGAAGTATATCTGTCCTGTTTTATATCAAAAATATATAGCTTAAAAACCGCATCCAAAAACATTATGGCTCCAATGGCCGTTATGATAATTCCCGCCGTCACTCCCACCAAATTTATTAAGGATTTAACAATCCCCACCGTTTTGTTTTCCATCATAATCTCATTATATACCCATATTTATGATCTTTCAAGAAACCAATAATCAACTACCAATCACAAAACGAAAAAAGTTTATGTTAATATTTCATCCAACAATTCCGGTATTTCCTGTTTTTTCATTTTGCTACCAAAGTGACCTCTCCCGTTAAATTTTAAAAAATTCGCTCCCAATCCTTTTGCTATTTTCTCCCCATCTGAAAAGCTGACCCACTCATCATCTCTTGAATGCAAAACAGTAAATTTATGGCAGTGCTCTTTGATTTTCTCAAAATCAAAGCCCCCTCTTGTATAAAAAGTTTGTATTTTTTTCATTCTTCTTTCGGTTGCTTTTGGCAAAATTTGTCGCCACCAAAATTACTTTCCTAACTCTGAAATCCGGTTCTTGTTTTTCCAACCACCTCAAAATAGCCACTCCACCTCGAGAATGGCCAACTAAAATGGAATTAGCGTCAGGATTCAATTTATCCAATTCCTCCAACCACTCACCTATTCTCGGATTCTCATTATTGGGCAAAACAGGTGCTTGAAATTTTATACCCCTTTTCTTTAACTCTGTCCCAAGTCAAGGATATCATTTCTTACTTGGACCGGTGTCTTTGCCGTGCATAAGAATAACTCTTTGATCAATCATATCCCATTTATTATACACAAAATTAAATAAAAATTTATGGTTCTTGATGATTTTATACTATTAAAAAACCGACTCTTTTATTTGTCGGCTCTCTGACTTATTTTGCAACTGACTAAACAATAATGGAAATTATTTTTCCCGGCACATAGATAAATTTTTTAATTTCCTTGCCCTCAACCCATTTTTGAATTTCTTCCAGAGTCAAAACTTTTTCTTTGACCACCTCTTCGCTCTCATCCTTGGCCAATTCAATTTCTCCCCTTCTCTTACCATTGATTTGAATCCCGATTTTAACCTTGTCATCCTTGGCCAGCTCCGGGTCAAAATTCGGTCATTCTTTTTCCAAATTGATTTCTCCAACCAATTCATCGGCCATATGGGGAGCAAAGGGTGAAAGAATTTTCAGAAAATCCTCAAAATCTTCTCGATTTATTTCTTTCTGCTTATCGGCAAAATTAATGAATTTCATCATATCTGAAATGGCCGTGTTAAACCTCAAATCTTCTATTTTTTCCGTAACCGATTTAATGGTTTTATGAAGCTCTCTTTTGACTTCCAAATTTTCATCATCGCTCAACTTTTCCCGCTGTCTTCAAACTTTCTCCAAAAATCGGTAAACCCCCACGATATTATCCTCGTTTCAAATAACATCGTCTTCCAGAGGTGCCGAGAATAGCATATAGGTTCGGGTGGCATCGGCCCCGAATCTCTCCACCATCTCATCGGGATTAACCACATTACCCTTGGACTTGGACATCTTAACCCCCTTATCGTCCAAAACCATTCCCTGATGGCGAAGCTTTAAAAAGGGTTCGTCAAAATCCAGCAAACCGATTTTCTTCATGGCTCGCACAAAGAAACGAGCGAAAAGCAGGTGCATATAGGTGTGCTCGGCTCCTCCGATATACAAATCCACCGGCATTCACTTTT
>JALVSO010000036.1 GCA_027024305.1 Candidatus Parcubacteria bacterium
GAATAGAATTTGTTCATCCGAATATTGCCTATTTTGCCATTTTGATTTTTTTGCTTTTGGCTTTTTTCTATTTTTGAAAAAAGAAAAGTAAAAAAGTATCAGCTATAAATGCGCCATTTTTTGAAGATTTAAAAGAGGTTCAAAAAAAGTTGCCCATTTGAAAAAAACCTAAACTTTTGCTTTTCCTAAAATGGTTTTTCTTTGTGCTTGCCGTTTTGCTATTAACGGTGGCTTTAATGAGACCACAAAAGGTTTCCGTTGATATTGAAGTTTCAAAAAAGGGAGTTGATATTTTGATTGCCCTTGATGTTTCGGAATCCATGCTGGCGGAAGATTTGAAGCCAAACCGAATTGAAGCGGCCAAGGAATATATTTCAAAATTTGTTTCAAAATTAAAAAATGACCGGGTGGGGTTGGAAGTATTTGCCGGTAAAACTTTTACTCAGTCGCCCATGAGTTTTGATTATAATGTGGTTAGGTATTATCTTTCGGAAATTTCCACTGATAGTATCAATCAGCGAATGTATGGCTTGGGAGGAACAGCTATTGGCGATGCTATTTTATCGGCGGTCAATCGTTTTAAAAATTCACCGGACAGGACAAAGGTTTTAATTCTTTTAACTGATGGTGAGGCTAATGTTGGATCAGACCCAATTTTTACAGCAGAACATGCCAGAAGTAATGGAATAAAAATTTATACAATTGGACTTGGAAAAAAAGAAGGAGCTTTGCTGCCAATTGGAACACGAAACGGACGAACAATCTATGCCAGAAACCCGGACGGAAGTTTGTACCGAACAAAATTTGATGAAGAAAGTTTAAAAAATATCGCCAAAATTTCCGGGGGAGAATATTTTTGAGCCGGAGACAATAAATCTTTAGATAAAGCTTTAGAAACAATTGGAAAATTAGAGAAAAAAGAATACAAAGCGGAAACAATTACAAAAAAAGAAGATTTATTTTATCCATGATTGTTTTGAGGTTTTGTTGCAAGTTTAATTTCAGTTTTGATTTTATTGTTTAATAATGGAATTGCGAGCAGGGAGGTTTTAAAATTAAAATTTAAAAAATAATTATGATTGAGTTTTATAAATTAACAGAATATTGATATTTTGGGATTTTGGCCGGAGTTCTTTTATTAGGCTTATTTTTCTGATTTCAGAAAAACCAAAAAGAAAAGAAGGAAATTTTCTGACAAAAAAACTGAAATTTTAAAAAGGTCCAAAATACCACGGTTTTGAAAATCGCCTTTTTAGGAGCGGGGATATTGTTTTTGCTTTTGGCTTTTTGAAGACCGCAATGGGGAAATGAAATCCAAGAAACTTCCAAAAAAGGTTTGGATTTGGTTTTTGCCGTTGATGTTTCTAAATCTATGAAAGCCTTGGATTTTTCCACTTCCCGAGAATATATTTCAAGACTTGATGCCACAAAATATTTGATTGAGGAATTTGTGAAAAAAAGACCGGGTGATAGGGTTGGCTTGGTGGAATTTGCCGGAGAGTCTTTTGTGGCTTCACCTCTAACCTTGGACCATTCGGTTTTTCTAAACTTTTTAAAAGAAATTTCCAGCGATGATTTGGGGAAACAGGGAACAAATTTAGCGGAGGCTTTGGAGGTTTCCATTGCTCGACTTGAAATTAAAAACGATAAAGAGCGAGGTAAGGCTATTATTCTATTTTCTGATGGAGATGAAACGGTTAATTCCAGGATTAAAGAAATGGCAAAATTGGCTCGTGATAAAGGCATTAAAATTTATACCGTTGGAGTTGGATCAGAAACAGGAATGAAAATTCCGGAAGGACAAGATTCCTGAGGAAATATTATTTACAAAAAATATCATGGAAAAGTTGTTTTGACTAAATTAAATCCGGAGCCTTTAAAAGAAATTGCTAAGATAACCGGCGGGGAATATTTCCACGCGGAAAGTATTTCAGATTTAGATTATTTACAAAAAGAATTGGATAAATTACCAAAAAAGATTTTAAAAGATACCACTTTAAATCCTAATAAGGAACAATATTGAATTTTTGCTTTGATTGGAACAATTTTGTTTATTCTTGGTTTTGTTTGACCTAGATATGTGAAAATTAAAAAATAATTATGAAAAAGAAAAGAATAAAAAAGAATATTCAATTTTTGATTTTAATCTTAATCATTTTAGGGCTGGCTTTTTCAGTATTTGCTTATACAAAAAATGAATTAAAGTTTAAATATTATAATCGTCTGGGAATTTCCGAAAAAAATCCCGTTGAAAAAGAAAAGCATTTCAATTTGGCTATGATGGAAAAGCCGGAATGGGCTTTAGTTCCAAAATCAAACAAACTGGATATTTTGTATCAAGAAAAAAAGTATGATGAATTGAAAAAGAAGATTGATGAGATTGAAAATAATGAATGTTCTTTAAAGAAAAAAGAAATTTCAGAGTTTTGTGAAAATATTTTTTATCTTGGCGGTTTGGTTGAATATCAACTTGGACAAAAAGATAAAAAAAAAGAAGAAGAGTTTAATAAAAAAGCAATTTTGGAATTTCAAAAAACTTTGGCGGTAAATCCAAGTAATTTATGAGCCAAGGAAAATATTGAATTTTTGTTGAAAAGACAGGAGGAGTTAAAAAAGCAAAAAGAGGAACAAAAACAAGGAAAAGGTCAAGATAAAAAAGATGAGAAAAATGAGAATGGAAAAGGTGGTAAAGATGGAAATAAGGAAAAACAAGATCAAAAGAATGGTCAAGGAGGAAATGACAAAGAAAATCAAGATGGCAAGAGTGGGAAAGAAGATAATAAGAATCAAGAATCAAGAAGTAAGAATCAAGATAAGGAGGATGGACAAAAAGGCCAAAAAGGACAAAATGGAAAATTGAGCGGAGCGAAATCCAGCACTTTTGAAAAAAGTGCTGGGGAAGACCAAAATCAAAATGATGAGAAATCAAGATTGCCAAGTCAGATACAGAAAGCTTTAGAAGCGGAACAAAAAAGATTGGAGGAAGAGCAAAAAAATCAAAAAGGTTTTGCCAGAACAAGATCAAAGGCGGAACAAAACAGAGAGCAAAGTCAAAACCCTTTTGCAGCTTTCCAAAACGACCCATTCTTTCAAGATTTCTTTGGCAACGACCCATTCTTCAATAGCTTTTTTGGAAACTCTCAAAAGAATTTGAGAAGAGATTTGGGTGGTGGAGAAGATGTTAAAGATTGGTAAAAAAAGAATCAAGAATCAGGAATCAAGAATCAAGAAAAAATAAAAGTAAAAACCGCCTTGTCTTTGGCAAGCTGGTTTTTCATTTTTTCTTCATTTTAATATGATAGAATAAATACGTATGGAAAATATAATAAAAGAAATGAAAGAAAGATACGAAGGTATCGTTAACAAATATAAAAATAAAAAAGCAAATGATTACCCTTATCTAACCATTTATTTGAATTTAAAAAAGGATCCGGAGAATTATAAAAAAACCGGGATTTTTGTTGAAAATGTGTTTAAAGATATTAAAAACGGGAACTTTACTTTGGATAAAGAGTATACGAACAAGGAGAAGTTTATAATCAGAAGATTGGAGGAATACAAGAACGAAGTTTTGGCCTGGTTGGAGGCAAATTACAAATATAGCAAAAACGGAGCGGTTTTGATTCTGGGCGGAGATGAGGATGCCTTTGAAATTATTGAGGTGAATGAATTTTTGCCGGCCGCCTACTTTTTGAAAGAACTTCCGGAGTTGTCTTACTTGATTGCTTCTTTGGAAGAAAAAAAACCGACTTTGGCTTTCCTCTCCGATGCCAGAGATACCAAAGTCTATTTGTCAGCTTTCGGCGAAGTGAGAGAGATTACCGATTTAGAGAATGAGTTTTGACCGATTATAGAGGGCAAAAAAAGAATGGACACTTTGGATAAGGATATAACCCACAGTTTGTTTGCAAGGTATGTCAATGAAGTATATGAAAAAATTCTAAATATTGAAGCTGAAACAAATTTGGAAAGAATTATTCTTTACACAACCGAAAAATTGGCCCCGCTGTTTAAAGAAAAGCTGATTGAAAAGAGTAAACTCCCGGTTTTCATTCAGGTTAACAACATTGTTAATGCGAATTACAATACTATCAAAGAAACCATTCTTAAAGATATTGATGAAATTGAAAGGGAGATTGCCGGAAAAGAGTTGGATGAGGCTTTAAGTCAAATCGGCGTGTCGGATTATAAAAAAGGAGTTGCCGGATTGAGTGAAGTCATTGAGCACATAAATGCTCGGGCGGTTTATAAGCTGTTTATCAACCCAAATTGTGAATTCGCTCCGATTTATAAAGATGAGAACGGGTTAATTTATTTGGAAGAGGGAGAGGAGAGAAGGAAATCCATTGATTCGTTCAGTGAAATAGTTTTTTCGGCGATGGCTCAAAAAGCGCAGATTAAGTGTACGGACGATGAGAGATTAAAAGAACATGATTGCCTTTTGGCTTTGGTGAGATTTAAAGTTTAATTGTTCCCGGCTTGAATAGGGAAAAGGCGGCTCGCCTTCGGCGAGCCGCCTTTTTCAAAGTTAAAATCCCGCTTCTTCATCTATTTTTCATTTTTCTTTTGTAAAATGCGGTTATCCTGTTTAGAAAAGCTAAACGGGAAATAAAATCTAATAAAATTGAACTATGTCATTGATTAAATGAAATCCGTTAAATATTGAAAAATTTTTTGATAATGAATTTAGATTTCTCGATCTGGGAAATTTGGCCAACTTCACAAAGGATTTGGCTCTTGATGTTTATGAAAAAGACGGAAAAGTTTTTGTGGAAATGCAAGCCGCTGGAGTTGATCCAGATAAAATTGATATAACCCTCGAAGATAACTATTTAAAAATTTCCGGTGTTAGAGAAGAAAAAAAAGAAGAGAAAGGAAAAAATTATTATACTAAACAAATTTCCAGAGGAAGTTTTCAAAAAGTTGTTCCTTTGGAATATGAAGTTGAGGAAGACAAGATTGAAGCGGAAATGGAAAACGGTGTTTTAAAGATTGAAATGCCTATTAAAAATTTTAAAGAAAAAGAAAGTAAAAAGAAAATTCCGGTGAAAGTGAAAAAATAATAAATGATAGAGTAAAAGGT
>JALVSO010000037.1 GCA_027024305.1 Candidatus Parcubacteria bacterium
GAACAATGGGGACATCTTTTAGCCCTTCTTTTTGTTATTTTGACCATTTATCTATTTTACAAAATAGATAATCTTTGGTCTTTGTTACAGATAAAGGAAATCCGGTGATTTTACCCACCGAATTTTGCCTTTACGCCTTTTTGATAAATTTTATTCACTCTTCCTTTTTAATTCCTGACTGTCTCACAATAGAATTCATAGTTCCCAAGGGAATGGCTTTATTTCCATGACTCTGAACCGTTACCAGAAATATTTTTCCGTTCTTTTTTCTTTTGTAATAAAAGTGACTCCCCCTAACTCGCTGTTGTGAAAAATCATTTAGTCTTAAAAATTTTATTACTTGAGAAAAGTTTCAATTTCTTAAACCTTTAGACATCTTATATTTTTACAGTTGAGGCTGAAATGGGCAAATAGGGTGATTTTACAAATGAAACTTTATTTTCCAAAACCATGGATTTTCACATCTTTTCAAGTTCCGGATCAACCTCTTGATTTAAAATTGAAGAATCTTTTAGCTCGTTTGCCAGTTCTATATAATCCCTGGCGGCCTGTTGTATCTCCAATAACAAAACCTCTTTATCATCGGAACTTAAAGTTAAATTAAACTCCAGAACCGTAGCTAAAAAAACTTTCTCTCTTTTGTCTCAATAGATTAAAGTTCTAAATTTTCCTCTCTTTAACGTATTTCTCATGGAGAAAATTATACCAGTAAATTCTTTCTCTTCAAAATTATCAATCTAAATCATATAGCATTTTCAGTTTATAAAAAAACCCGGACAAAAGCCCGGGTTTTGGTTTTTTGGGAGTCGGCAGGTTGCTAACCGCCGATGATGCTCATCACCTGTAGTCGCAGAAGAGCCTCTGAAGGAAAATCCTTACCCTCCAGGAGGACCCGAAAGGTGCCGTCGGCCCCTCTCCCAACCTCGACCTTCTTCCCCCAAATGACAGAACTATCTTGGGTTCTGCCGAATTGAAGAAAAAACTTTCCTTCGACTTGGGGAGGAATGGAGTGAAAGGTAATAAACCTCATATCCCTATCTCCCGGCACAAGGTAAGCCATCCCCTTGATGCAGCCGCTACTATGCACCAGGATGTCTTCCGTGACTCCGCCGGAGTAACCGACTGAAATCTCCATCGGATGTTCCGGACCCTCATGACAGATCCTGGCCACCTCTGTACCATTGGGAACATGAAACATTCCCCAAAAAAGAACAGCTCCAATACCGATAACAGTCACAAGAGCAAGAATCTTTATAAAAAAGTCTTTCATTTTATATCTCCTCGCCGGCTCTGCCGGCATAATAATTGACTAAAAAAGAAATCCGTTTTCTATTTTATCGTCTTTTTTTTTTTCTGTCAAGAGCACAGTTCTACATAAAAAATCACACAACTGTCCGTACGGACAGTTGTGTGATTTTTTGAATTAAGATAGATTTGCTTTAATCATATAATTCCGAATGGCTACCAATTAGCAGGAAAAAGTAGATTTCCCTGTCAATGATTTCATAGATGGCTCCCACATCGCCGGAAACATTCATAGAGTATTTTCCTTTCATTTTACTTTTAAGTCTATGGACATTTAAGAGCTTGTTTCTTCTATCTTTTTTAAACAGCTCAAGTCTTTTGTAAAACTCATCTTTTATCTTGGGAGATTGTTTTAGGAACAACTTATCAAATTTTTTTGAAAAAACTATTTTCATACTTTTTTATAAATTCTTTAAATGTTCCACCGCCTCATCAACTGTAAAAGGTCCGGAAAAGTTGCTCATATCTCCCCTTTTGATTTCCTCGCTCATTTTTAAAATTTCTTCTTCGGTTTTTTTATTTAGCTTTAAAGGTTCTCTGAAACGAATTTCTCGCTCCTCCACAAATTCTTTAATTTTTTGGGAAATAATGGTTGACAGAGGCAAACCGAATTCCTTGGCCAATTTCTGAGCCTCCTTTTTTAAGCGAGAATCTATTTTTATATTTAACATTGTTTTTGTCGCCATAGTTCATCCATTATATAGTTTTTAGATATGATTGTCAAAAAAAAGTGAAAATTTTCCAGCATAAAATTTTCACCTTTCTTTTTTTAAATCTTAATTAAACTGTTTTATCATATCAATGTCGGAATTTAAGAAAACCCGAATATCATTGATACCGTACTTGGCCATAACGGTTCTTTCAATACCCAAACCGAAAGCGAAGCCCTGATATTTTTCCGGATCAATCCCGCCGGCCTTTAAAACATTGGGGTGGACCATACCGGAACCACCCAGCTCCATTCAACCGCTACCGGAGCAAAGATCACATTTCTTGTCACTTCCTCCACAGGCGAAACAGGTTACATCAAATTCAATGCCCGGCTCCACAAAGGGGAAAAATCCCGGCCTTAATCGGGTTTTTACATTTTCACCAACATATTTTTTAAAGAAACCATCCAAAACCGCTTTTAAATTGGCTATGGAAATACTCTTGCCAACCATTAACCCTTCCATCTGATGAAACTCCGCCTCGTGCCGACCATCGGTGGCCTCATTCCTAAAAACCCTTCCCGGAGCAATAATTCTGATGGGTGGTTGCTGTTTTCTCATATAACGAATTTGAACATCGGAAGTTTGAGTTCGCAAAACCGTTTCATCCAGATTCTTAACCCAAAAAGTATCCTGCATATCCCGGGCCGGGTGATTTTTAGGCACATTCAAAGAATCAAAATTAACCTCCTCCGTTTCAATCCAGGGACCATCGGCAATTTCAAAACCTAGAGAAGTAAAGATTTTTTCCATCTCCCGAATTTCCTTAGTTAAAGGATGAGCCCCACCCTTCTCCGCCTTTTTCCCCGGAGCTGTGACATCTATTTTTGTATTCATAAAACAATTTTAGCATAAAAGATAAAAAAAACAGCCTTTGATTATTTGGCTGCTAAAGGCGGTGAGCAGAGCTCACCGCCCGGTTATCTTTCAGTTATAACCCAGACCAAAGTCTGGGTCAGCCTCCCTCCCCTCTTTACGAGGATCAATATCATTATGAGGAGGGAACGCCCTGCCACATTGCTCACATTTTTGTGAGCTCCATTTTTTTTCACCCTCTTGATCACCCAAACCAAAAGGATTTTGGGTATTTTTTTGAGTATCATTACTCATTTTTTACCTCCTAAATAAAAAATTAACCAATAAAAAAATCTAAAAAAATTATACAAAGAAAAAAACAAATAAACAAGCTCTACTCCATCAAATCCTTTATAATTCTGTGTATAATTCTCTTGTTAAAAAGAAAGGCATTGTGACCACAGAAAAAAGATTTATGGGGTTTGGCCACTTTTTCACTTTGCTGGTCAAAGGGGTCGGCATGGGGATTGATAAAAAGCTTACTCTGCCGATTGGGAACCACCGTATCAAAATAACCACCATAGGTTTTAATATCAATCTTCCCCAAGTTCAAAGAGTCATAGCCCAGTTCATCTTTAACCTCTTCCAAAGCAAAAGCTCTCATAGAATGAGGACTGGCCATGGTCACAATTTTTTTTACATTATCTCTGCCCATTTCCTGATTTTCCAAATAAGCCACCAGAGCCAAAATGCCCCCAAAGGAATGGCCGATAATATAGGTCGAATGGTTGTTTTTTAAAATATCCAAAACTTCATTGAGGATTTCATGAACCTTGGCCCGCTGATTGTAAAAATAAAATTTATTTAAGATATAGACATCATCATTGGGAAAAAATTTCAAAAGCTCCTCCTTCCACTTTTTGGTCATCCAATCGGTGGTGGCAATGCCCGGAATAAAAATAATATTCTTTTTTGACAGATTAAAATTTTCCATTACTTTCATTTTAACAGCTTTTATGTCAAAATGATATAACCCTATGGACTATAAAAAGAAATATCCAAAAGAATATTGGTTGGAGGCCATCTACGATAAAAATAAAGAATTGAGCAAGGCCGACCGAGAGCTTATCAAAAAAGCCTATTTTTTTGCCGAAGCGGCCCACCGGGAACAAAAAAGAAAATCGGGGGAACCCTATTTCATTCACCTGGTGGCCACGGCTAAAAACCTGGCCGACCTGGGCATGGATGGAACGGTCATCGCCGCCGGCATTCTCCATGACTCCGTGGAGGATGGAGTGGCCACCAAGGAAGAGCTGGAAAAAGAGTTCGGCAAAGAAATCGCTTTTCTGGTGGACGGAGTAACCAAGCTGGGCCATGTTAAATACCGGGGAATGAAAAGACATAACGAATCCCTGCGAAAACTCTTTGTGGCCACCTCCCAGGATATCCGAGTTTTGATTATTAAATTTGCCGACCGTATCCACAATATGGAAACCTTGGAATATGTCCGGCCGGACAAGCGAGCCCGCATCGCCACGGAAACTCTGGAAATTTATACCCAACTGGCCTACCGTCTGGGAATTACCACCCTATCCAAAAAATTGGGTGATTTGGCTTTTCCCTATGTCTATCCGGAAGAATACAAAAAAATCAAAGCCATTCTGAAAGAACGCTCCAAGGAAAATCTGAAAAATTTGGAAAAGGTCAGTCGTTCCATCTCCAAAAAACTGGTTAAGGCCGGGATTAAAAATTTTAAAATTACCCACCGAGTGAAAGCCCTTTTGGCCCTACATAAAAAATTGAAAAGAAAGAAGAATGACCCGGAAAAAATTTACGACATCATCGCCATGAGAATTATCGTGCCCACCATTGCCGACTGCTATAAGACTCTGGGCATCATCCATCAAAATTTCCGACCGATGCCGGGAAGGATTAAGGATTACATCGCCTTTCCAAAACCCAATGGCTATCAATCCATTCACACCACCATTTTCACCGGCCACGGGGGAATTTTGGAAATTCAAATCAGAACACCTCAGATGCACACGGAGGCGGAGTTTGGTGCCGCCTCCCATCTTGGCTACAAAGCCAAAACCATCGGAGTTGAAGGGGTTTCCGGTTCCGGAGAAGATTGGGTAACCAAATTCTTTTCCTTCTTCAAAAAAACTCCCAAAAAAGACGAACCTAAAAAAATCGCCTGGGTCAAAGACCTTGGCGAACATAGCAAAACCGGCAATACGGAAAGCGATGAGTTTGAAAATCATCTAAAAACCGACTATTTCTCTGATAGAATATTCATTTTCACCCCCAAGGGTGAGGTGGTTGACCTACCAGTTGGTTCTACTCCGGTGGACTTTGCCTACCAAATCCACACCACCCTGGGCAATACCATTACCGGGGCCAGAATTAACGGACATTTTAAAGCCCTCAATACGGAATTAAAAAACGGAGATATTGTGGAGGTTATTTCCAAAGCCGGCGAAAAACCCAATAAAAAATGACTGGAATTTGTTAAAACCAATACGGCCCGGCGAAGAATTCAGAGCGCCTGCGCTGAAAGAAAAAAAGAGGTCGAAAAAAAATAGAGCTCGGCTCTATTTTTTTTCGGTCATTTCAACCTTTCTATTTATTCTCTTTTGTCTCAGACTTTTCAACTTCCTCCTCTTTTTTCTCGTTCATCTCCTTTTTGGAATCCTCCGCCTTGGTTACCAGAGCTTTCTTGCTCTTAACCTCCAAAACTTCCCTTCCTCTGTAAAAGCCACATTCCAAACAAACTTTATGTCTTTCGTGTTTAGCTCCACAGTTTGGACAAACCGACAACCTGGCCTCCTTTAGGGCGTGGTGGGACCTTCTGTTTCCGCTATGCCCCTTGGTTACTCTCATTCTACTAGTCATAATATTTTCTTTAGGTTTGTATAATTCGCATATTATATATTATTTTTGGGAAAAAACAAGGTTGAAGGAAACGGCGCCTGTGGCACCGCTCCTTTCTCTCCACTACTTATTCTTCCCGCAACATTTTTTATACTTCTTTCCGGAACCGCAGGGGCAGGGGTCGTTCCGACCGATATTTTCTTCTTTGGTCTTAACCTTGGTCTTACCCTTGGATTTTCCGTCTTCCGACTTTCCGGAATTGGCAATGGCAATCTCGGCCTGCTTTTGAATTTGAGAAGCCACGGAAAGGGATTTAATCATAAATTCCGTATCCAAAAAACTAACGGCTTTTTTAACCTTTTCCAGAATTTCTTCAAAAATCCCTTCAAAGTGTTTCCGAGCTTCCCTCTTATACTCCACCACCGGGTCCTTCTGACCATAGGCCTGCAAAGAAACGGCTGATTTCAAATGATCCATAACATTTAAATGATCAACCCAGATTGTATCAATGGCTTCCAGGTACTTTTTTCTCAAGAACTTGGCAAACTCTTCAGTCCCCAGTTCATTTTTCTTCTTCTCGGCCTTCTCTAAAAATTCAATATCACCCTTAAAATCCTCAGCTAAAATATCCAACAATTCTTCTTCGGAAGCGGTCAAAATCTTTCTCCTTTTTTTATAGATAGCTTTCCTCTGGACATCAAGAACATCATCATATTCCAGAACATGTTTTCGGGAATCAAAATGATAACCCTCAATCTTTTCCTGAGCCTTTTCCACATTCCGACTCATAATCTTGGACTCAATAGGTGTGTCTTCGCCTCCCTCCAGCTCCACCTTTTTCATCAGGATTTTTTTCATAAATTCCTGATTTCCGAAAACTCTCATTAGGTGATCGTCTAAGGAAATGAAAAATTGAGTTTCGCCCGGGTCTCCCTGTCTTCCCGAACGCCCTCGCAACTGATTATCAATTCTTCTGGACTCGTGCCTTTCGGTTCCCAGAACATAGAGACCACCGGCCTTTAAAACCTTCTCCCTATCATCATCGGAAGCCAAAGCTCCTCCCAGCTTTATATCCACTCCACGACCGGCCATGTTGGTGGCAATGGTTACGGCTCCGGGCTTTCCGGCGTTGGCAATAATCTCTCCTTCCTGCTCGTGGTTTTTGGCGTTCAAAACATTATGTTTAATGCCCATCTTAACTAAGAATTGGGAAAGCATTTCCGACTTTTCCACGGAGGCCGTTCCCACCAGCACCGGCTGACCCTTTTGATTCAACTCTTTAATCTTGTTGGCGATGGCCTTAAACTTTCCTTCCTCGGTGGCAAAAATCAAATCCTTTTGATCTTTTCTGATAACCGGACGATTGGTTGGAACCACCACCACATCCAGATTGTAGACCTTAAAGAATTCCTCCTTGGAAGTCTCGGCCGTTCCGGTCATTCCGGCCAACTTTTTGTACATTTTAAAATAGTTCTGGTAGGTGATGGAAGCGTAGGTTTTTGACTCCTCCTGAATTTTCACTCCCTCCTTGGCCTCAATGGCCTGATGTAAGCCGTCGGATCATCTTCTGCCGGCCTGCATTCTGCCGGTAAACTCATCAATAATCACCACCTCACCATCCTTAACCACGTATTCTTTTTCTCTCCGATAAAGAGATTTGGCTTTCAGAGCCGTTTCCAAATGATCCACCAAGATCATTCCCGACTCTGAATAAAGATTGGAAACTCCCAAAGCCGCCTCGGCTTTATCAATTCCCGACTTCTTAATAATGACCGATTTTGATTTCTCGTCTATTTCGTAATCTTCCCCCTCTTTTAAAGTATCGGCAATTTGTTTGAAACGAATATAGAGAGCCTCTTCCTCCATTACCGGAGCGGAGATAATCAAAGGCACCCTGGCCTCATCTATCAAAATGGAATCAATCTCATCAACGATGGCATAGTTTAAATCTCTCTGCCTCAAATCTTTTTTATCCTGAGTGATATTATCTCTTAAATAATCAAAACCAAACTCTGAATTGGTTCCATAGGTGATATCGGCTTCATAGGCCTCTCGACGAGTAATCGGTTTTAGAAATTCATAGACAACCTTGAATGAGGCCACCTCATCACGACCTTCGTCAAATTGCTCCTTATAGGTCGGGTCGTAAATATAGGACTGATTATCGGAATTGATAACTCCCACGGACATACCCAGAGCTGAATAAATCTGCCCCACCCAAACGGCATCACGACGGGCCAAATAGTCATTAACCGTCACCACATGAACGCCCTTTTCTTCCAAAGCATTCAAATAGGTTGCCAGAGTGGCCACCAGGGTTTTACCCTCTCCGGTCTTCATCTCGGCCACCTTGCCCCAATGCAAGAGAATACCTCCGATCAACTGAACATCGTAGGGTCGCAGACCGGTGGTTCTTTTGGCCACCTCTCGGACGGTGGCCATGGCCTCGGGCAAAATATCATCCAAGGTCTTACCGTCCTTCAATTGCTTCTTAAAGTTAGCCGTCTGTTCCAGAAGCTCATGATCAGTCTTTTTCTCCATGGACGGCTCCAGCTCGTTTATTCTCTTCACCAACTTGGTGGTTTTTTTCAATTCTGACTTATTCTCGTCAAAAATACTTCTAATATAATTTAACATAAGCACAATTATAACACTTTATTTTTTCCTTACCACAAAAAACACCCGCAAATTTATTTCACGGGACGTCTTTTAACTCTCTATATATTATTTTGTTCCTTTTCCGTTTTAATGGCCGCTTCTACCTCTGAAACGCACATTTTTTTATCCAAATCCGGTCCGACTTTATCACATAGGGCCTTATCTTTATTTTTTAAAGCCCTTCCGTAATAAACGGCTCTCAGACAGTCTTCCCTAACGGTTTCACTCTCAATTTTTTGACAGGTATTTTCATTAAGCCCCTTTAGGGCCATTAATCCGAAAACTTTTTCTTTACACTCTTTCGCCAGACCGGTATCTAATTTTGTACATTCTGTAGTATTATTGTTTTTTAAAGAATTTGAAACGGCAACTTTAAGCCTGCACTCACGGACCACCGCCTCGTCGGGCAAACCATCACAATAATCAACCTTACCCACCTTCACGGCCTCCTGTTCAACGGCCATTCTCAAACAATCGTCTTCCGACATTTTACTATCAGAACAATTCTTGAATAGAGAAAGTTTCTTATACTTGGCAACCGAGGCGGTCTTTCCCCTATCCGAGTTTAAATTTTCCCCGGAAGCCACCAACAGAATTAAAATTATAAATATAAGCGAAACCATAGCGGAAACGGCAATAACTTTTTTATTTTTCCTATTCATATAGAAACATTCTATAATATTAAGATAAAAAATGCTAGAATTATCCCATGATATTTGTTTATAACAAAAAGGCCGGGAATAAAACTTTGGAAATCGAGGGGGAGAATTTTAACCATCTCTTTAATTCACGGCGAACTCGGTTGGGAGAAGTTATTTCTTTCAGAAATCTGAAAGAGCCCTTTGACTTCATTTATAGGGTCGTGAAAATAGGAAAGAAAAAGGCCCTTTTGGAATTTATAAAAAAAGAAAAAATAGAAAAAAAGCTTAAAAGAAAAAAACTACATCTGGGCTGATGCATTATTGACCCGAATCCCATTAAAGAAACCTTGCCCTATTTAAACCAGATGGGGGTTAAAAAAATAACCTTTATCCGCTCGGCCCGCAGCCAAAAGTTTACCCTGAAGAGAGAGCGGCTGGAGAAAATTCTAATCAATTCCTGCCAACAGTGCGGACGAAATGATTTAATGGAAATAGATTTTGAAAAAAGTCTCCAAAATTTTCTGAAAAAAAATCCGGAAAGCTTTCTTTTAAACTTCAATGGTCAAAATATTAAAGAGAATGAATTAAAAATTGAAACTGTTATTGTCGGCCCGGAAGGAGGTTTTACCCGGGAAGAGCTTACTCTTTTTGATAAAGAAAAAATAGTCAGCTTTAACACTGACAATGTTTTAAAGTCCGAAACCGCCGCCGTGGCCATAGGTGCAAAAATTATTTTATAAAAAACCACCATTCCGGAGAATGATGATTTTTAGTCTTTTTATACCATTTCCAAAAGAGCTCTGCGCATAGTTTTCAAAAATTTAATTCCCGTCAAAATGAAAAAATGAAGGTTTAGTAATCTAAATCAAGGCTTTTTCATGAAGTCGGGGGTTAAATTTTTGGAAAATAGGCGATGTCATGAGCGAGAGTTTTTTGGAAATGGTATTACTTCTGCCCTTATTTTATGGAAACAATTCTATAGGCCACCATTTCCCCGTTTGGTTTTTTAAATTCAAAGGTCTTCCCGACTTTTTTACCCAGCATGGATTGGGCCAGGGGGGCATCAATGTCAATCTTACCTTTGGATATATCGGCGTCCTCCTTGCCGGTAATTTCAAAAGTTTGAGTTTTCTGACTGTTTTTTTTGGCTATTTCAACCGTTGATCCCAGTTCCACCTCTTCGCTGTGATGACCTTTAATGATTTCCGCCCCCTTTAAAAGTTCTTCGATTTCCAAAATCCTGGCTTCCATCTTCCCCTGGTCTTCTCGGGCTTGATGATATTCGGCATTTTCCGAAAGATCACCGAACGACTTGGCCTCATCCAGACGCTCAGCGATTTCTTTTCGACCTTCATTTTTTAGCCTTTTTAACTCCTCCTCTAATTCTTTGTATTTCTCCTTACTTAGATATGCCATAATTCCAACATTATAACACAATAACACAGGAAATTCACTTTTCTACCCTCTCTTTTAAAAAAGCTTTAATAAAAGAGTTTTTTTGCTATAATAGCGGGGTCCGCTTTGAATTAAAAATTTGCCAAAAAACGTAACGAATTATAAAACCCAAGGAGCAAATTACAAATCGGTTCAAGTTGTAAGGGGCAAGGAGCAAGTTGCAAGTCAGGTAACCATAAAATTTTCCAAAAAGTCCGACCTGACACAACCAATCCCACACAACCACTAAACAGGTCGGACTTCTACCACGCTTTTCCACGAAGCCGATTCAAGCTATAAGAAACAAGTTGCAAGTTGAAAGTCGGAAACCCACACATTTTCCACGAAGCCGGACTAGTCAGCAACCACACGCCGCACCATACCTGACAAGTCCGGCTTCTTACGCCGAAGAACCCGATAGGTCGGACTTCTTAAATTGGAAGAGCGCAGAGCTCCGGTTAAAAATTATTGAAAAAAGAATATAGAAAATTTTGTCCAACCGTAGCTCAGTTGGGAAAATTGAAAACTGCTTTTCAATTTTCGCGGTCCCGAGCTTGCGAGGGATTGGCCGTTGTCGAGTTTACGAGACAGGTCAAAGTTGGAAGAGCGCAGAGCTTGGAAAATCGCAGTGAAGTGCATTGAAAAAATTAGTCCAGACGTAGCTCAGTCGGTAGAGCGCAGAGCTTATACCTCTGTGGTCCCAGGTTCAAGTCCTGGCGTCTGGACTAATTTTTGCAAGAGCGCTGAGCAAGATTTTCATTCTGTGAATTTACCTCTGTGGTCCCAGGTTCAAGTCCTGGCGGTTGGACAAAGTTTTTTATAAAAGAAGCGCGCCGAAGGCGCGCTTCTTTCTTTCTTGCTCTTTCAAAATCAAATTTCTTTTAAAAGAAATCTTTTAGACGAGAAGCCTCCGCCGATTCCCTGATTTTTTCATGGGCCTTGGCCTCAATCTGCCTAATTCTTTCCCGAGTAACATCAAATTCTTTGCCCACCTCCTCCAAGGTATGGAAAACGCCGTCTTTTAGACCATGCCTCATTTCCAAAATTTTTCTTTCCTTATCCGAAAGAGTGCCCAAAACCTTGGAAATCTCTTCCTGTAAAAGCCTCTTGTTGGCATCACTTTCCGGCGTGGAAACCACCGAGCCGTTAACGGCATGTTCATCAGAAATAAAATCCGAGAGAACCGTTTTACCGTCATCGCCACCGCTACCGATGGGGGTTTCCAGAGAAACAATTTGTTGATCAATTTGCATAATATTATAAACTTTCTCCACCGGCAAATCCATCTCAATGGCTATTTCCTCGGCCTCGGGCGGTCGTCCCAAATATTGAGTCAAAATTCTCACCACCTGCTTATACTTGGTAATGGTTTCCACCATATGAACCGGTACCCGAATGGTTTTGGCCTGATCGGCCAAAGCCCTGGTCACCGCCTGCCTAATCCACCAGGTGGCGTAGGTGGAAAACTTAAAGCCCTTGGTGTAATCAAATTTATCAACGGCCTTATACAAACCGATGTTTCCCTCCTGAATCAAATCCAACATTGTCAGATTCGGTGACTTATTGGCATATTTTTTAGCAATGGAAACCACCAACCTTAAATTGGCCTGGGCCAGTCTTTTTTTGGCGTTCTCGTCTCCCTTGGCCACCAACTTGGCCAACCTTATCTCCTCATCGTTATCAATCAATTCATGCTTACCGATTTCTTTCAAATAGAGTTGAACCGGGTCATAGGATTTTTTATCTTTTTTGGAAACATCCACCACCTCCTTATTCTCTTCAAAATCCAAAAAACCGCCCTTGGAATAATCTTCATTGGGCACGACATCTTCCAAGGATTCCACCTCCAAATCAGCCAAAGATTCATCAAGCTCCAAAAGTTCATCGGCATCCAAAATGGCATCATCAGCCAACAAAACTTCCTTTATCTCTTTTTTTGCGTCCTTGGGCAGATCAACCTTTTTCTTTGTTTTTTTAGCGGGGCTTTTTTTCTTTGCCTCGGCTTTTTTAGCGACCGGTTTTTTAGTCGCTTTTTTAACAGAACTCTTTGTTGTTTTTTTTGCGGTGCCTTTTTTAGTCTTCGTTGTTTCTTTCTTTAAAACCATTTTTTTTCTTTGTTAATTCCTGTATCTCTTGAAGGATTTCCATTTTCTCCTCCTCGGAAGCCAAATCCAATTTTTTGTGAAGCTTGGAAATTTTTTCGTTGATGGCTTCCACCCTTAAACGCCTTTCCATTTCCTCCAAATCATATTCCAAAGCGTGCTTTTCTTTTTCGTTGTAAATTTCCTCAACCTGAAAAATTAAATCATCAACATAGTCTTTTTGCTTCTCCTCCAAATCCAAAATTTGTTGAAAAAGCTCCTCCTCACAATTATCTTCTATTATTTTTAAAATCTTTTGGGGTTCAACCCAGGGCTCTGATTTAGTCAGTTTTTTCTGCCAGTAATATATGGCAGTTAATTCTTTCAGTATTTTCTTTTTTATCTTTTCTATTATAGTATCTTTTTGAAAAATATCAACAGAAGCCAGGCGAGTCTTTAAAACTTTTTCCTCCCTTTGCCTCTCCAAAATAATTCTTTTTTCAGCCAATTCCAGTTCGCCCTCCACATAATCCTTCTCCACTCCGAAAGCCGTGGCTATTTTGGAAACATAGAAACCCCTTTCAACGGGACTGTTCAGAGCCACCACAAAGGGATAGATCTTTTCCTCCATTTCCCGGTTCTTCTCTTTCAAATCCTTATCACTTAGAGAAATTTTGGAAATATAAAATTCAATGATATTTTTAGAATTTTTAACAATTTTTAACCAATCCTTGGGATCTTTCAAAATTATATCAGCCGGATCGGCCCCGGTCGGCATATCTAAAATTTTAACATCAAAATCCAAGGCCAGGGCCTTTTTAACTCCCCGGAAAGCCGCCTCAATGCCGGCCTTGTCCGAGTCAAAAGCGAAAATCAATTTCTTGGAAAAGGCCGACAGATTTTTCAGATGCTTTTCGGTTAGAGAAGTTCCGGAAGTTGCCACCGTGTTTTGGAAACCGGCCTTGTGAGACATGACCAAGTCCATCTGCCCCTCAACCACTATAAAATAACCCCTTTTGCGGGCCTCCACCCGGGCAAAATTAAAACCGTAGAGAATGTCCGACTTATCAAAAAATTCGGTTTCCGGAGAATTTAGATACTTGGCCACCTTGTCCAACCCGGACAAATCTCGCCCGGAAAAGGCCACCGGATTATCCTTTTGATCAAAGATGGGAAAAATAATTCTATTTCTAAAACGGTCATAAACTCTCCCACTTTCATTTTTTTTAATCAAACCGACCCTCATCATTTCCTCTTGACTGAAACCAAGACCAGTCAGATACTCTTCCAGAGAATTTCAGCTGTCCAAGGCCAACCCCAAACGAAACTTTTTGGCCGTTTCTTCGTCAACTCCTCTTTTTTTTAAATAGTTTTTAGCCTCTTCATTTTGCAAAAGATTTCTTTGAAAAAAATCGGTGGCCTTGTCCAGCAAAACAAGCAACCTCTCCCCCTCTTTCTTTCTCTCCTCCCTCTCCTCTTTTTTCTTACCACCGCCAAAATCGGAAAGAATTACCCCGGCTTTTTCAGCCAATTTTTTCTTAGCCTCGGGAAAATCTATCCCTTCAAATTTTTGAACAAAGGAAAAAATATCCCCAGACTCTCCACAACCAAAGCATTTATAGATGCCCCGGTCGGGAGAAACATGGAAAGATGGAGTTTTTTCCGAATGAAAAGGACAAAGAGCCGTATAACCGGAGCCGGCTTTTTTTAATTTAATGTATTCGGAAATAATATCCTCAACGGCCAAACGATTTTTAATTTCATCAATATCTGCGCTCATTAAGACTATTTTAACACATTATTAAAATTCAAGAGGAGTTACCCTTAGATTGCAATCCGAACCGGAGACTTTTCTTTTTCACTCTTTTTTATGGTCTGGATCCCGGATAACTAAGTTTTTCACCCATTCGTTCCTCATGGGAAAAACTTGTTTCCGGGATGACCGAGCACCACTTTTGAAAAAAAACTTAGCTGAAACTGAACTTTTTGCGGGTTCACGAACTAAAATTTTAAAACTTTTCGCTTCCGCAAAAGTGGTGCTCGGTCAAGTATCCGGGATCCAGATTTTAAAAAAAATTTCGAATTCAAATTACAATCTAGGAAATTAAAATTAAAACTATTCCTTAAAATAAAAACCGATCAGAAAAATCTGAT
>JALVSO010000038.1 GCA_027024305.1 Candidatus Parcubacteria bacterium
AAGGATAAATGCCCTTTACAGAAGAGCTTTAAAAGAAAGATTAAATATCACAGATGAAAATAAATTGAAAAAAGCTTATGTAATTGATGAAAATAAATTTTCTTTAAATAAACTAAAATATACAGTTTCACAACTTGAAAGATTTTCTTTTGTAGAAGGTAAAAATTCAATGAATGGAAAAGATATTTTGGGGGAATTTTTTGAAGGAATTATTAGAGAAGGTTTCAAACAAACAAAAGGGCAATTTTTTACTCATATAAATATTGTTAGATTTTTGCTTTGGGGGCTTCAAACTGATAAATTAGCAATTGAAAAAGTAAACAATGAACAAACTTTACCTTATGTAATAGATCCAAGTGCTGGAAGTGGAACTTTCCTTATTGAGTATATGAAATTTATTACTGAAAATGTAAAAAGAAGATTTAGAAACAAAATTAAAACAACTCATAATATCCAAAGAAAAATGACTCAATGGTTTGAGCCAGATAATTTTGAAAATCAGTGGGCTGAGGAATATATTTATGGATCAGATATAAATTTCAATTTGGGGACAGCCACAAAAGTAAATATGATTTTACATGGTGATGGTTCTGCAAATATCTTTGTAAAAGATGGGCTTTTGCCTTTTAGATTTTATGATAACCTACTTTCAGTTTCAAATCCAAGCAAAGTTTACAAAGAAAAAGAAGTAAATGAACAATTTGATGTAATTATTACAAATCCACCTTTTTCTGTAGATTTGGACAATGACACAAAGAAAAATGTAAAACAAGAGTTTCTTTTTGGAGACAAGAAAAATAGTGAAAACTTATTTATTGAAAGATTTTATCAACTTTTAAAACCAAAAGGGAGGCTTGGAGTAGTACTTCCAGAATCTGTTTTTGATACAACAGAAAACAAATATATCAGACTTTTTATTTACAAATATTTCAATGTAAAAGCTGTTGTTAGTCTTCCACAACTTACTTTTGAACCATATACTAGCACAAAAACAAGTTTGCTTTTTGCTCAAAAAAAGACAGCTTTAGAAATAGAAAAATGGGATGAGTTATGGCAAAAATATGCAAGTGAGTTTGGTAATTTAAAGACAAGAGTTGAAAATTTAGTTGATGTTTATCTTAAAGGAAAAGACAGAAATAAATTGCCAAGTATCAAAGATTTAACTTTAGAACAAGAAAAAGAAATTTTAAAAAGGTATTTAAAAAACTATTGGGAAGAAGAAGATGAAAAATTAAGTATCAAAGAAATTTTGGAAAAATATGCTGATGAAATCAAAGATTTATCAAAATTTGATAAGGATTTGTTGGGAACTTTGATAACAGATTATAGAGAAAATACTTGGTGGGTTTTTGGAGAAGTTGCAAAAGAACTAAATTATAAAATTTTTATGGCAGAGGTGGAAAATGTGGGATACAAAAGAACAAAAAGAGGAGAAAAGCCAATGCCAAATGAACTTTATAGAATAGGAGAAAATAATGAAATTTTGGTAGATGATGGAATAAAGCAAACTGCTTTGGATTATTTGAGAGAAGTGGAGTGGGAGGAGTAAGGATTTTATAAATTTAGTTTTTAATAAAATAATATGAAAGAAATAATTTCAAAAAAAGTGAAAGTAGTATATGATTCTGATTTAGAAAATTTTCTAGATAAAGTAGGGGTACTTAATGAAATATTAGAAGGTCAGAAAAAATGTAAATTTACTAAGAAAATAATAACTTTAGAAAATATATATTCTATTTTTAAAGAAGGTGGTGATATAAAGGTGGTATCAGATGACCCACAAGCAATAAAGCAATTTTTAGAATTATTAAATAATAAAAAGAAATATGCCAGATAACATTTTCAACATAATATTGGGATTATTAAAAAATGGCTGGTCATGGGCTATCTTTTGGTTTTTAATTTTTATTTTCTACATTTGGAAACCAGAAAATTTTGAAAAAATTTTTTCACATCTTTTAAAGGTTTTTAGTTATTTTTCAACTAAAGCTTCAAAAGCTTATATAAAACATGATGTGCAATCTAGAATGAATTCTTTTATAAAAAGAATGGATAAGAAAATATATAGTTTTTCTCCTGTTAAAATAAATATAGAATTTTATGGTAATAAAGAAGATAAAGAAATAAAAAATTATTTAAATAAAGGAACTTATTTTGTTAGAGCAAAAAAAGTAAATAATCCAAATAACAATTTTGTTAATATTGCAATGACTTTTATTTCTGAAAATCTTTTAAAGGATGCTAAATATCACATTTCAAAAAAACAGAAAATATCTATTGATTTATTTGTTGCTAAAAAATTATTAGAAGAGGAAAAAGAAGAAGTTATGCATGAATTTGTCTCTAATTTTTTACAACCAGAGACTGAAGATAATAAAATTAAAGAGTTATTTACTAAATTTGCTGAAACAGATAGAGCAGGATTATTTTTCCCTATTTTACTAGAAGAATTAACTTTTTTAGGAAGAAAAATTTTTACACAACCTAAAAATAAAAAAATTCAAGAAGAAGTAGCAAACTTAATCAATTTTTTACATGAACATGCAAATAGGAAGCAAGGAGAAGATATGAGCAAAGATAGATTCATTTCTAATTTTTGTAGTTTTGCTTTTATGATTGTTGGGAAAAAGACAAAAGTTGAAAAGGGTTTGTTAAGTAGCTACAAGAAATATTTAGAAAATTTAATGAAACAAAATCTAGATAACATATATATAATTGGTCAAGAAAGAATTCAAGATTTTATAAACCAAGTAACGCCAGATTCATTATTGGAAGAAAATAATTATTTTCTATATAAAAAAGAAAGCTATCCTGCTATTTTATTAACCAAAAATGGTGAATCAATTAAGGCTAAGACTTATTTGCTTTTAATAAGAAGGAAAAATATAGATCCAGTTATTTTAAATAATCTTAACACCTAACCATGAAAACATTCACAATAAATTTTAAAAATATAGGAAAACAATCTTCTTTAAGATTAGATTTTGGTTATAGATATTTTTTTGATTATAAAAAAGGTGTAATTTTTGATGAGTATAAAAAAGATACTATAAAACTAAAATATGTTTTAAACTTATTGCAAAACCAAAAAGTAAAAAAGGGAGAATTAGAGCAACCTGAAAAACTTATTGATTTAGGGAATATTGAAAGAAGGTTTAATAATTTAATTAATGTTGAAGAGGTTGAAGAAATAGGATCAGATAAAAATATTTTACAAGATGGAGATTTAATAATTCCAAAAATGCAACCACAAATGGGGAATATATTCCTAAATTTAAATCATGAAAGATTTATAGGTTCAACTGAATTATTGGAGTATAAAATTAATGATAATTTTAGACCAACATTTCTATATTACTTAATCACTTCAAAAAGATTTTTAAATGATTTAGCAAAATTAGAAAGTGGGAAAACTCATAGAAGAGTAAATCCTGATGACCTCCTAAAAATTAAAATCCCCCTAATCCCAAAACCAACTCAAGACCAAATAGTTTCAAAAATAGAACCTATTGAAAAACAAATCAAAGAACTTAAATCACAAATCAAAGACCCACAAGAAATCATAAACCAAGTTTTTGCAAGAGAGTTTGGATTTGATTTAGAAAAATTTGAGGAAAGTAAAAAAGAAAAGTTTTTTGAGGTGGATTTTAGTGATTTGTCAAACAATTTTTTACTTATAAGTAAAGTTAAATATCACAAATATAGTTTAGATTTTCTTAAAAATATTTCAACTATTAGATTAAAAAACATTGTAAGCTTTATAAAATCTGGTAATGCTGAAAATTATGAAATAGTTAATGAAGAAGGAAATTATATTTCAGTTGAAGATTTAAAGATAGATGGAAGTATCAATTCTTATAAATTAACATATTCAAAAAGTAAAGATACTATTAAAATCGGAGATATTCTATTTAGTAGAGTTGGCTCAAAATTAAATAGTAAAAATATTCCAATTGGAATTGTAAAATATGATTATCAAACTTTTGCTAGTGATAATATTTTAATAATTAGATTAAATAAATTTAATAATGAGTTTATCATGTTTTTTTTAAAATCTATATTTGGAAATAAACAAATAAGAAAAGCTGTTAAAACAAAAGGGCAACCAGTTATAAATTCAACTGCATTGGGAAATATAAAAATCCCAAACATCCCACTTCAAGACCAACAAAAAATAGTAGATAAAATCAAAAAAGAACTTGATAAACAGCAAGATTTTAAAAAGCAAATTGAAGAAAAAAGAAATGATATTGATGAGATTATTGAGGAAACAATAAAATAAAAAACAAAAAACAGCGAGGTCTTGCCTTTCTGTTACGGCGGTGAGGCAAGACCTCGCTGTTTTTCTATCTTACTTTTTTCTTAACTTTTTATAATCCTTCGTGGTATAATGTCGCGATGGGTTTTTTAGATAATTCCGAAGAAAAAAAGGAAAAAAGTATTTTGACCGCCAAGGATATGGCGAAAAAGTATTCGGTTATTTTAACCGTTTTAAATAATGAGGAAATCCGGGCCGATTTTGTTTCCAATGAAAAAGCCGGCGGACGATTTTTTATCCGAGATGATTTGAATTTTTTCTCCCGGGAGCAAAAAATGGTTTTGCGGGATGTTAAGGAATTAAGTGCCTGGGATGAAAAAATTGATTTGGATTTCTTTTTTGAAAATTTGAAAAAATCCGGTTTTTCCATTTATCTGAAAAAGGAGGACAAAATCAAGAAAGTTTTTTTCTCCGAAAAAGAGGATTTGAATTTACCGGCGGAGTTTTTTATCGCCAAGGATGACCATTTTCACCCCATCAAAAAGGATGATTTTGTTCTGCGGATTATAAAGGAGGATGATTTTTTCAATCACGGCCGGGATATTCTTCTGGGCGAGAAAAAAGTTTATTTTTTCAAAAATAACACCATTTATCAAAAGGTGTTGGGGAATAATTTAAGGCCCGTTTTCGTTCGTCTGTTGAAAAAGGAATATGACCGAAGTTCCAATTTCTTTTCCGAAAAGTTTGAAACAAAGTTGAGCGAAGAAGAGATTTTGAAAGTCAATGAAATTTTGAAGGAGGCCGAGGAGTTTTTTCAATTGAAAAATATTTCCCAAAAAGAATTTTTGGTGGAAGAAGTTGGCGAAGCGGATTTTTATTTGGAAATAAATTTTGACAGTCAAAATAAAAAACTGGAAATCAGACCGGTGGCCGATTATCACTTTAAAAAAATAGATATTTCCGAATCGGTTTATCATGCCCAGTCAAAAGGACAATCTTTTTTTGTTAGAAAAAGTCATTACCCCTGGGGAGAAAAGTATCTTTACAAGGCTGAAAAGAATAAAATTTATTTCAGTCGAGTTCGGGCCGAGGAGGAGATAGAATTTTTTAAAACTCTTTTTGCTTTCCGCGGAGAATTGGGTTTTAGCAAAAAATTGAAATTGAAAAAAGAGGGGGCTAAACAGATTAAAAACTTTTTGGAGAAGAACTGGAATAATTATCGGAAAATAGAATACAAGAAGATTTTTTTAAAGGATAAATTGGACAGAAAGGTTTTGGACTTTTACGCCGACCTTTCGGTGGATTATGGAGGCCCGGGAAGCCGAGAGAATTTTTTGTCCTTTGAGGCCGATTTGTATTTGGGAAAGGATAGGGTTAAATTGGAGGATCTGCAAAACTATGTTCGGGGCAAGAGCGAGTATATTTACAACGAAAAAGGGGAGAGTATTGAGGTCAAAAATAAAAAGGAGTTGGAAAGGTTTTTGGAAATCTTGGAAAATTTCCAACAGCAGGAAGATGGCAATAAATTTCAAGGAAAACTTCACAATGCCTTTGAGTTGGAAAACTTTTTTACCTCCTCGGAGCATTACAATGCCAAGTTTAATCAGGGCTTTAAAAATTTTATTTCCGAAGCTCGGGAGGGGAAGATTATTCAAAAAGAAGATATTGAGAAAAAATACTTGAATTTTTTGAGGGATTATCAGATTGACGGTCTGAATTGAATGTATTTTCTGCGGAAATATCATTTTGGAGGCATTCTGGCCGATGATATGGGCTTGGGTAAGACCATTCAGACTTTGGTTCTGCTGGAAAGAACCCGAGTCAAAGGAAAGCCGTCCATTGTTATTGTGCCCAAAAGTCTCTTGGATAACTGGCTGAGCGAGGCCGGGAAATTTGCCAAGGAAAGTCGGGCGGTTTTGGTCAGCGGTAACGAAAAAGAAAGGGAGAAAATCATCGGGGATTACAAAAACTATGATATTTTGATTACCTCCTATTCCTATTTTCAACGGGATGCTCATAAATATAAAGAGGTGGGGGCACACTTTAACTATGCCGTTTTGGATGAGGCCCAATACATCAAAAACTTCCGAAGTAAAAATGCCCGGGTGGTTAAGGAGATTGATGCCGACTATCGTTTGGCTCTCAGCGGGACTCCCCTGGAAAACTCCATTGAAGAAATTTGATCCATTTTTGAATTTTTAATGCCGGGCTTTCTGGGTAAGCAATCGGCCTTTGCCAAAAAATACATCAACCCCATAGTTAAACATAATGACCGAAAAAAGTTGGAAGATTTGCAAAAGAAAATTTCCATCTTTATGCTTCGGCGAACCAAGGAGGATGTTTTGAAGGAATTGCCTCCCAAGACCGTGACCATTTTAAAGCCGGAATTGAGCGATGACCAAAATATTTTGTATCAACAGGTTCTGGCCAATGTGAAATCGGAGATTTTTTCCAAAATCAAGAAAGACGATTTTCGAAAGTCCTATATCCACATTCTGGCGGCTTTGACCAAGTTGAGACAGGTTTGCAATCACCCCAATCTTCTTTTAAAAAAGGATGATTATGAAAAATATCACTCGGCCAAGATGGAAATCTTTTTAAATTTGGTTAAGGAAATCGTGGCCGAAGGGCGTAAGGTTCTGGTTTTCTCCCAGTTTAAGACTATGATTGATATTTTGGAAAAGGAACTGGATAAAAACTCCATCGGCAATATCAAATTGACCGGAGAGAGTAGGGGAAGAGCGGATATTATTGATAGATTTAACAGTGATAAAAAATTGTCGGTTTTTCTAATCAGTTTAAAAGCCGGTGGGGTCGGTCTGAATTTAACCTCTGCCGACAATGTTATTATTTTTGATCCCTGGTGAAATCCCTCGGCCGAAAGGCAGGCCATTGATCGAGCTCATCGCATCGGCCAGGAGAAAAAAGTTAATGTTTATAAGTTAATAACCAAAGGAACCATTGAAGAAAAGATTTTAAAAATGCAGGAGCGCAAGGATGGTATTTTTGAATCTTTGGTCAATCAGTCGCCGGATTCCTTTAAAAACCTCTCCTGGGAGGATTTAAGGGGGCTTTTTGGTGATGGGTAGGAACGGGACTGAAATGGGGAGTCTGATGGGGGATGGAATTGACGGCCGCCTGCGGCGGCCGTCTCTCATCTAAAAAATAAAAATCATAAAAAATGTTATAATTCCAAGAAAAATATATGAATGACTATCAAAAATTTTTTGAAAAATATCAAAAAGAACAAAAAATAAATTGGTGGACCGTTTTACCGATTTTATTCCTCACTCTTCTGATGGTTTATCTTTTTAAAAATTATTCTTTGGAAGAAATCTTCGGAGCAGTAGAGTCTTTTGCCAAAGAACACAGGGCTTTTTCCTATATTTTGATTTTTCTGGCGGCCATAGCCGAAGGAACCGTTATTCTGGCCATGGTGCCGGGTAGTTTGACCATTCTGGTTTTTGGAGCTCTGACCGCCACCGGCAGTTTTGATTTTATTGCCCTTTACACTCTTGTGGTCATTGGAGCGGTTATCGGAGATAACCTGGGTTATTTCTTGGGTCGCTATTTTGGAGAGAGAATTATGTCTACCGGTTTAATTGACCCTTTGGGTTATAAAACAGCGGAGGTTTTTTTAAAAGAGCACGGAGGAAAAACCATCGCCATCTCCCGTTTTATGGGTGGCATGAAAGAGCTGGCTCCTTTTATTGCCGGATCCGTCAAAATGGATCAGAAAAAATTTCAATTCTATAACTTTCTGGGAGCTTTGGGTTGAGCATTGCTGTGGTTGGGTGGCGGTTATTTTTTCTATGAAAATTTAAATTGGGTTCAGGATAATTTTGAAAAGGTTTTCACTGCTCTCTCTTTCATCTTCTTGGCTTTTTTCTTTTGGTATTTTAAGAAAAATAAGACAAAAATATTGAATAGTTAAGTTTTTAACTTTTGGAACGTCCTAAGGACGTACCAAAAATATTTTTTAGAAAATATCTAATAAATTTGTTATAATAGGCCCATGTCAGGACATAATAAATGATCAAAAATAAAACATAAAAAAGCAGCGACAGACTCTGCTAAGTCAAAAGTTTATTCAAAATACAGTAAATTAATTCAGGTGGCCATCAAAGGAGCCGGGGGTGATGTAAATTCCGCCTCCGTTGTTTCGGTCATTGATTCAGCCAAGAAAGAAAATGTACCCAAAGATGTTATTGATAGGGCGGTCAAAAAAGCCACCGGAGCCGATGCGGCCAATTTGCAGGAGGTTCTCTATGAAGGCTACGGTCCCGGAGGTGTGGGGATGCTTATCAAGGCGGTTACCGATAATACCAATAGAACAGTAACCGAAGTTAAAACCATCTTTACCAAAAACGGCGGTTCTTTTGCTTCAACGGGAGCGGTTTCTTGGGGTTTCACCATGGATGAGGAAAGAAACTGGTCGCCCAATCCGGGAACCGAAATTCAATTATCGGAGGATGATGAAAATAAATTGGAAAAACTCATTGAGGCCTTTGAAGAATCGGACGATATCACCGATGTTTATCATAATGCCGCTTAAGTTTTAGCAGAGAAAAAACGAATCTCCAATCTGGAGATTTTTTGAATTACTCCATATAGATTCGCTTTTTAATTTTCTCTAATTTTTTAACCAATTCTTCTTCCTTTTGGTAGCGGTCATTTTTAGCCATCAGCTCTGATTCTTTTCGGGCGGCTTCTATCATTTTTAAATTTTTCAGGGCATCCATGGCCAGGTCGGAAATGCCCGATTGCTTATTACCCAGAATCTCTCCGGCCCCTCTCTGCTTCAAATCGGCTTCGGCCAGCTCAAAACCGTTTTTGGCATTTTTAATAACCGACAGGCGGTCAACGGTTTTTTTGCTTTTTCCGTTGGCGAAAATATAGCAATAGGGTTGGTGGGAAGATCGCATTACTCGCCCCCTAAACTGGTGAAGCTGGGACAGACCGAATCTCTCACCGCCCTCAATAATCATTACGGTGGCATTGGCTACCGATACACCAACTTCCACCACGGAAGTGGAAACCAAAATTTGATATTTATTATTCAAAAAATCTTCCATCACTCTATCTTTTTCTTCTTTTTTCATTTTAGAGTGAAGAAGACCGATGGAATAATTTTTAAAATGTTCGTCTTTTTCCAGACTAGCCTTGGTAGAAATGGCTGATTTAACATTGAGAGCTTGAAGCTTGTCCGGATCCGGGTCGTCAATGCGGGGGCAGATAACATACATTTGACGACCCTTTTCCAGCTCTTTTTGAGCTTCTCCATAAACCTTTTTTCTATGACTTTCGCTGTCAATAAAAATATCGGTTTTAACTTTTTTTCGTCCGGCCGGCATATCGGTTATCAGGGAGAGGTCCAGGTCACCGTAGAGAGACAAGGCCAGGGTTCGTGGAATGGGGGTGGCGGTCATGGACAGAAGGTGGGGCAGAATATTGTCGTTATCAGCCAAACCTTTTTTAAGGATTTTCTCGGATTTTCTAATCTTGCCACTTTTGATGGCTTCTTTTTTTTCTTCCGGTTTTGAACGCAGAGCCGCTCTCTGTTTTTTTCCAAAGCGGTGTTGTTCGTCAATGATAACCAGACCGAGGTTTTCAAAAAAGATATTTTTGGAAATGAGAGCATGGGTTCCCACGGTTATGGAAATTTCACCGTTGAGAATGGCTTCGGCCAGTTTCTTTTTTGAAATTTTGGTGCTTTCTTTCGGATTGATTTTGGATGGAAACTTTTGAACATCTTTGGAGGTTAAAAGACCAATCTGTAAACCGTGGGAGCCCAGAATTTTTATGAATTCTTTAAAAATTTGCTTGGCTAAAATTTCCGTGGGAGCCATATAGGCCACCTGTAATCGTCCGAAAGATTGATCCTTGGGTTTGGTCATGGCCGTGAAAAAAGCCGCCGCCGCCGCCACGATGGTTTTCCCGCTTCCCACATCGCCTTCCAAAAGTCGGCTCATGGGTTCGCCCTTTTTGAAGTCTTCCAGAATGGAGGCGACGGTTTCCGACTGTCCTTCGGTCAGTTTAAAATCAAAAGAATTGAGGAATTTTTTTTGAATTTCCTTGTTGGGTTTGATGATGAAAGAGCCGGATTTTTTGTATTTTTCCTTTTCAATATTTTTAACCAATTGAATAAAGAAAATTTCCTCAAAGGCAAAGCGCTTGCGGGCGATTTCTCCATCCTCGGTTTTTCGAGGGAGATGAAGGTAAATAAAAGCATTTTTTAAAGAGGGTAGTTTATATTTTTTTAAAATTTTTTCGGGAATGGGGTCGGCAAGATTTTCCAGAAAATCTCTATTGGAGAGAATTTTTTTCACTTTATGATAAATTCATTTGCTGGATATTTTTCCATTTTTAATCCCCGATTCTCTGTAAATGGGAAAGAGAGCCATTTCCATTTCTTTGGAGCCATCGGCAAAGAGGGAACCGCTTTTTTCCAGGGGGATGGAATTGACCCGTTGAAATTCCGGGTTGGAAATCATCTTTTGACCTTTTTTGACGGAAACGGTTCCGGAAAATCTGGCCAGGTCACCGGTCCGGAGCATTTTGGAAATATAGGGTTGGGAAAATCAAATGGCCCGGAGTTCTTCACCGGAGCCATCCTTTAAAATGGCTTCGGTGATGGGAATATTGCTTTTAAAAGTTTTGCGAGCTCTGACACCCATAACTTCGGCATAGATATTGCCCGTGTCTCCGTCTCTCAGTTCGGCAATGCTGTTGACCTGCATAAAATCACCGTAGCGGGTGGGAAAGTGATAGAGTAGGTCTTCAATAGTTAAAAGTCCCATCCTTTGAAGGGTTTTCTGCTTGGCCGGACTGATCCGAAAAATTTTTGTTAAGGGGGTTCCCAAGTTCATGGATAGAATTATATCATTTTATAATAATTTTTTTAAAAGTTGAAAAATTTATTTTTAATCACTAAATTATGCAACATTTAAGGTGTCTTTTGAAGATGTTGAAAATAAAAAGTATTTTGTTGGATATTTTTAGATAGATGTGTAATAATTTTATTATCTAGAAAATTTATTTCATGAGACACGAAGTACCGCAATTTATAGATATTGAGGATAAAATTTTCGGCCCCCTAACCTTCCGCCAAGCTATTTATTTGGCCGGAGCCGCCGGAGCCGCTTTTGCCATATTTTACGGTTTGGGTCGGCTGGTTCCGAGTTTTCCCGTGGCAATTAAATTAGCTCTGGCGGCTCCACCTTTGGCCCTGGGAATAGCCCTGGCTTTTATAAAAGTTAATAAGAGGTCTTTTATATATTTTATGGAAGCCGGTTTTTATTATTTGATAAACCCCAAAAGATATATTTGAAAGAAAGAGGATAAAAAAAGTCGGAATAGACTCAGAATTAAAGAGAAGGAGGTAATTGCCGGTCGAGTAGATCAGAGCTATGTGCCAAAAGTTTCCAGGTCAAAGCTCAAGGATTTGGCTTGATCTCTTGATATGGATGTTGATAATAATAGTAATAATTAGTATGCCGGAAAATAAAATAAAAAAAAATACGGGTTCATCTCAAGATTTTGTGCCAATAAAAGAAATAAAGGACGGTCTGGTTATTTTGGATGACGGAACTCTGGTAGCCATCTCATTGGTTAGTTCCGTCAATCTTTCTCTGAAGTCGGCCGAAGAACAGGCGGCCACCATAGCAGCCTTTCAGTCTTTTCTCAATATTTTGGAGTTTCCCGTTCAGATTTCCGTTCAATCGAGAAAGCTTGATATAGACCCCTATCTGGAGCTTTTGGAAAACCGGTTAAAGGAACAAACTAATGAGATTATAAAATTACAGACCATTGAGTATATTTCTTTTATTAAGAATTTTACTGATTCTATCAATATTATGGAAAAACAGTTTTTCTTGGTGGTTTCTTATAAACCGGTTTTAGCTACGGTTGATAAGAAGGGTATATTTTCACTTTTTGGCGGTAAAAAAAATAAAGATGACGGATTAAGTGACAAGGAAATTATGGAGGAGGCCAGGAGCCAGTTAGAACAAAGAATAGGCTTGTTGGAGTCAGGGCTTTCAAGGACCGGCGTGAGAATTAAACGCCTTGATACGGAAGCAACTCTTGAGGTCTTTTATACGATATTTAATCCGGGAGGAGATATTTCGGAGAATATAATAAACAATAATTAAGAAAAAATATGGGATTATTTAATTTTAGAAAGAAAGAAGGCCAAGAAAAGGATGATTTTGAGGTTTCTCCAATTTTACCAAAGGAGATTTATCAGTCGGCGGTTTTGGATTTAAAAGATGTTTTGGCTCCGTCAGCTTTGGATATAAAATCAAAATATATTGATTTGGGGGAGAAGTTGTCAAGAACCTTCTTCATCATTTCCTATCCGAAATATTTAGCTGACGGTTGATTTAGTCAGGTGATTAATTTAGATAAGGAGTTTGATATTTCCATTTTTATTTCCCCCATTGACTCGGAATTTGCCTTAAAAAAACTGCAAAAAAAAGTGGCTGAAGTTCAAAGTCAGATTATGGAAAGAGAGAGGAAGGGAATGGTTCGAGATCCGGCCCTTGACTCAGCCTATCAAAACATTGAAGCTTTAAGGAATAAATTGTCTCAGGCCACTGAGAAACTGTTTTCGGTAGGTGTCTACATAACCGTTTATGGTGATGATGAAAAGGAATTGGATAAAACCGAGTCTGAAATTAAATCAATTTTGGAGTCAAAGTTGATTTATGTCAGACCGGCCGTCTTTCAGCAGGCAGAAGGTTTTAAGTCAACCATTCCTTTAAATACGGATTTATTGCAGGTACATTCAAAACTAAATTCGGAACCCCTGGCTTCCATTTTTCCCTTTGTTTCCTTCAATTTAACCAGTGATAACGGTATCCTCTATGGAGTTAATCGTCACAATTCGTCTTTAATTTTATTTGATAGATTTTCACTGCCCAACTATAATTCCGTCACCTTTGCCACTTCCGGTGCCGGTAAGTCCTATGCTACCAAGCTTGAAATTCTAAGGACATTGATGTTTGACACCGATGTTATTGTTATAGATCCGGAGAGGGAATATGAGTACTTGGCTGAGGCCGTGGATGGAAGATATTTTAATATTTCCCTAACCTCAAATCATCATATTAATCCATTTGATCTGCCTCCTGTTATGCCCGGAGATGATCCGGTAAATATTCTAAGAAATCAGGTGGTCTCTTTGGTTGGTTTTTTCAGAATTGTTTTTGGAGGGATGACTCCCCAGGAGGATGCCATTGTTGATAGGGCCATCACGGAAACCTATGCTTTGAAAGATATTACTCCCGATGTGGACTTTTCTGATATAGAGCCACCATTACTCTCAGATTTTGAAATGGTCCTTTCCGGTTTGGAGGGCTCAGAGCAGCTAGTCTCCAAGCTGTCCAAGTACACTAACGGCTCTTGATCCGGTTTCCTGAACAAACCTTCAAATATTGATATGGATAGGAAAGTTATTGTTTTCTCCATCAGGGATATGGAAGATGATCTTAGACCGGTGGCTATGTTCCTGATTACCCACTACATCTGAAATATGGTCAGGAGAGATCTGAAGAAGAGATTGTTGGTTATTGACGAAGCCTGGACTATGATGAAATCGGAAGATGCCGCCTCTTTCCTTTTCGGAATGGCTAAGAGAGGGAGGA
>JALVSO010000039.1 GCA_027024305.1 Candidatus Parcubacteria bacterium
GTATAGTTTATGCATTTTTAATAGACACAAAAGATACCGGATGGAGGGCTACAACTATTACTAAAACCATAGATGTTTATGGAAAATGTAAAAAAGTAACTAAGGTTTCAGGGCAAGATGTCTTTGTACCAACAAAAACAGAAGCGGAGTGAGATGCATTTTTATCAGGATATCCAAGTAATATAAATCTATCAGCATGTTGTGTTGATACTAGTTGATCCCCAGCCACTAATACAGTTTGTGGCGGGAATAATTTTACGCAGACATCTAATTGCGGTACTACAAGAACAGTTTCTGGAACAAAAGATTGCAGCTGTTACTATAACGGACTAGCTACTGCTAATGGGTCAAGTAGTGATTATTATTCTACAGTTGGTTATCAGAACTGTACTTATCACTACACAACTTATACCTGTGATGAAGGAGTGTGAAAAAATGGAAGTAATGTAGAGGGGCCGGGAGATTCTATTTATGATACTAGGGAAGATGAATGTTTTGTAACTGGATTAAATGATTGGTGTGATTATAATTATGGTGGCAATTATTGTAATGCTTCTGGTAAGGTTACGGAGTGATACTGAACATATTGTAGCCAGGCTGCCAGTGGTGGAGATAGTAATCCTGGTAGCGGAACTCCGATTGAAGGTTGTACCTATAAGAGATATGATGCGCCAACACATAAATATATCTGAGATTGTTTAACTACAACTTCTTGTTAAAATTAAAGCTTGCTTCGGCAAGCTTTTCTTTTTATTTTTTTATATAACACACTTATTCTTGTACAAGAATGAGTGCGCTTTTTGTTTTTGAAAGAGGGAAGTGATATAATGATTTTTGAGAAAAGTGGGGAGAAGAAAATAGGTGTAGAGTGTGGAGCGCCGCCGGAGGCGGCGCTCATCCGTAAAAAATCCCAAACCACAATTTAAAACTTCTTTAAAAAATGACCAAAATCAAACTAAACCCTCAACAAAAAAAAGCGGCGGAAACTTTAAAGGGTCCGGTTTTGATTCTGGCTGGGGCCGGGGCGGGCAAAACCATGACTTTGACCGCTCGGATTATTAACCTGATTATTTCCGGAGTTTTACCCCAAAACATTCTGGCCATTACCTTTACCAACAAAGCCGCCGGAGAAATGAGAGAAAGAATTTTAAAGGCCATTGAGAACAATCCTCGCATAAATTTTCCAACCCTGGACTATGATTTTAAGCCCTTCATTTCCACCTTCCATTCTCTGGGAGTTTATATCATCCGAGAAAATCACCGCCTTTTAAATATTTCCAAATATTTTTCCATCTATGATCGCAACGACAGCAAACGAGCGGTTAAGGAGGCTCTGAAAAGATTGGATCTGGATCCCAAGGAGTGGGAAGTTAAGAACATCATTTCCTTCATTTCCAAAAACAAAGGCAATGCCGTGGATGTCAGGAAATTCCGGAGTCAAGGGCAAGAGGGATTCTATGCCGAAACCATGGGCAAGATTTGAGCCGAATATGAAAAAATCAAAGAGAGTGACAAGGCCTTGGATTTTGACGATTTGCTTTTGGAAACGGTTAAGCTTTTGGAAAAGAATCCGGAGGTGCGGGAACACTACCTAAAAAAATGGACCTATATTCACATTGACGAGTATCAGGATACCAACCGGGTCCAGTATAAAATCGCCAAGCTTTTAACCAACGAAGAAAGTCAAAATATTTTTGTGGTGGGCGATGATGATCAGAGCATCTACGGCTGGCGGGGTTCCGACATTGAAAATATTTTAAATTTTGAAAAGGAGTTTGATAATGTAACCAAAATTTTTATGGAACAGAATTACCGTTCCTCCGGTCATATCATTGAGGCCTCCAATGCCGTCATTGAAAAAAACAAAAAGCGCCACCCCAAGCGATTATTCACCGAAGCCGACCGGGGCGAAAAAATTATTCTCTACAATGCTTTCAGTGAGAAGGAAGAGGCCTCCTTTGTGGCTGAAAAAATTAAAGAAAGGTTAAAAGAGGGAATTAGCGAAAATGACATTGCCATTCTCTATCGTTCCAATTTTCAATCCCGGGTTTTGGAAGAGGCCATGATGCGGGAAAATATTTCCTATCAGGTTCTGGGAACCAAGTTTTTTGACCGGGCCGAGGTTAAGGATATTATTTCCTATATCCGAGCGGCTAAGAATCAGGATTCTCTGGTGGATTTAAAGAGAATTATCAATTCACCCAAAAGGGGAATCGGCAAAAGTTCCATTCTGAAAATATTCTCGGCCAACGACCGGGAAATGGTGGAAGGCTTAACCCCCAAAGCTCAAAAGGCCTACGGCGACTTTTTAAGAATTTTAAAAAGCATTCGGAAATTCATTGATGAAGAAGAGCCGAAAATGTCAGAGGTGGTGGATTTTGTTATCAAAGAATCCGGCTATGAAAAATATCTGACCGAGAAAAAGACCGACGATGATTTGGAGCGCCTTTCCAATATCTACGAATTGGAAAATTTCGCCAAGAAATATGACGGTCTGGATACTCTGGAAGCTTTGGAGCTGTTTTTGGAGGAGGTGGCTCTGATGTCCGACAGTGATAGCAACGATGCCGAGAAAAACAAGAAAAAGCCGGCGGTAAAACTGATGACTATCCATGCTGCCAAAGGGCTGGAATTTGATACGGTTTTCCTAACAGGGGCCGAGGAACATTTTTTCTCGCCGGCCCTTGATATGGATAAGAAAAAAGAAGAGGAAAAGAGGGAAGAGGAGCGACGGCTTTTTTATGTGGCCATGACTCGGGCCAAAAAGCTTTTATATATCACCTGGTCTTCCATGAGAACCATCTACGGTCGAACGGAAACCAATATGATTTGCGATTTTGTTTTGGATATCAATCCGGAATTTATTCAAGAGGAGGGCTCCTTCGGGGGAAATTCTTTTTCCGGTGATTCCGATGATGTGGTGTATTTGGAATGATAGTTTCCCAACATGCCCGGTATGTTGAAAGGGTGGAAAACTTTTTTGACAGGAAGGGATTTTAAAATTAAAATTTTAACAGTTGAATTTATACCGTCCGAAGGGGGTTGAAAGCTTTTCATCCTGAGAAGCTGTGGCCACCCGAGGTGGGCGAAGAGGGGGTGATCCAAGCCGAGGTGGGGGTCGGAGGAGAGTTATTTCTCCGGCGAGGATTAACCTTTGTATGGAGGGGGGCATGCGTAAGCATGCCCTTTTGTTTTTATAAGTTTAGGAACGTTCTAAGAACGTACCAGTGTGCAATAATGCTATTTTGTTTTGGAAAATGATATAATCTAAAAATGAAAGTCATCAGAGCCAAAAAGTCCCTGGGGCAAAATTTTTTAAAATCAAAAAAGGTTTTGGATAAAATCGTGGAGGTTTCCCATTTAAAAAGGGGGGATTTGGTTTTGGAAGTAGGGCCGGGCAAGGGAGCTTTGACGGAGAAAATTTTAGCCACCGGAGCCAGTTTGATTGTTATTGAAAAAGACCACCGCCTAATTCCGCTTTTGGAAGAAAAATTTAAAGAAGAAATTGAAAAAGGGCGGTTGAAAATTTTGGAGGGCGACGCCCTGGCTTTGGATTATCAAAAGCTAAATTTGAAAAATAAAAAATTTAAAGTTATTGCCAATTTACCCTACTATATTACCGGAAAATTTCTATCAAATATTTTGTCGGCTGACATTCAGCCGCAGCTTTTGGTTTTGATGCTACAAAAGGCGGTAGTAAAGAGAATTATCTTGCCGAAAAAGGCTAGCAAAAAAGAGCGGGAGAATTTTAAAGAAAATCTCCTGTCACTTTCAGTTAAAATCTACGGAGAGCCGGAATTTGTGATGCCGGTTTCCCGAAAGAATTTTTCTCCGGCTCCCAAGGTTGATTCGGCCGTTTTAAAAGTTTCAAATATTTCCAAAGATTTTTTCAAAAAAAATAAGATAGGAGAGAAAGAATTTTTCATTTTTTTGAAGGCAGCTTTTTCCGGCAAAAGAAAAAAGCTAATTAAAAATTTAGTAGAGAAAAAAATATCTTCCAAAAAAGAATTGGAAGATATCTTCTTAAAATTAAATCTGAATTTAAATATTAGGGCTGAGGATTTAAAATTAGAAGATTTTAAAAATATTTTTAAATGGATGAGCCGTGGAAAATAATTATTGGTCCGGCTCCAACTACAGTACAGGCAGGACAAGCTCCAACTATACAGGTCAGGGGAGGACCCGCCAGGCCAAGAAGTCACTGGCCGGAATGGGTGGGTGGTCCCATTAGGAAAGAAAAGCTTATACCATATTCATAGAGTACTGTTGGGGGAAGGGCAGCTGGGGGTATTTTAAGAAAAATTAGAGAGCTGGACCAGGCATTGCAGGTTGGAATGTATCCAATTATTTCTCCCCCGAAAGGAAGTTTTACGGGGATAGATTCCGGGCTTTGGGGGGCAAGAGTAAAAAAGAGGATAAGTAAAAGAGTGAAAATCAGAATTTTTATTTTTGGAAAAAAAATGCTTTTCATAGATTGATTTTATCATAAAAAAAATTATGTTAAAATCCTCCTATGATTAAAAATCCTTTCTTTTGAAAAAAAATTTTTGGAGACTGCGCACTGTTTAACAAAACATACAAGTGATACATGATTTATAGACTATAATAATAAGGGTCAGTATGTGACGTATCTGTGATTATCTCGTCCTCACCTTTCATTTCGCCTCACGACGTTTGGAGATTACATGGCTCACACAAACACACACGCACACACACACACACACACACATTATATA
>JALVSO010000040.1 GCA_027024305.1 Candidatus Parcubacteria bacterium
CCATTGGACTTGCCCAAGCCTTAATTACTTTTATTAAAGCCATTGAGCCCCTTAAGCATCCAAATATACGGGTACACATTGCTGGTACAGGTAACAACACAAGTAAAGCTAAAACTGAAGTTAAAAAAAATAAAATAGACAAAAAGATGGTAAATTTCAAAAGAGTCTTTTCAAAACCTCTTCTAGTGGAAATAACATTTGAAGAGTCGGCGCCTCCAAAACCGGCCCCCAATCCGGCCCCCGTCTGTTGCAACAAAACTGAAATAATCAACAAAACCGAAATGACTATCTGAATTGTCGGTAAAATTGTAGCGATTTTTTCCATATGACAGTCATTTTAACAGAATTTAATATTTTTGCAATAACAATATAAAAGTTAGATTTAAATTCAAAAAATAATGTTTTTTTCAGTGGAAAAATGTTAAAATCATCCCATGCTAAAAATTAAAAATACTCTCGGTAAAAAAAAGGAAATCTTCAAGCCCCTTGAAGAAGGAAAGGTGCGTTTTTATCAGTGCGGGCCGACGGTTTATTGGAATCAGCACATCGGCAATATGCGAGCGGTGGTTATGGCCGATCTAATCAATCGATCCCTCCGCTATCTGGGCTATGAGGTAAAATTTGTCAGAAACTATACCGATGTGGGGCACCTGACCTCCGATGGCGATGAAGGCGAAGATAAAATGGAGAAGGCCGCCAAAAGGGACAAAAAAAGCCCCAAGGAAATTGCCGATTTTTATATTGCCCAATACGAAAAAGATATTGAAAAACTGAACACCCTAAAACCTGATTCCACGCCCCGGGCCACCGATTATATTCAAGAACAAATTGATATGGTTCAAAATCTGTTAGATAAGGGTTTTGCCTATGAAACCGATTTGGCCATTTATTTTGACACCTCCAAGGCCAAAGATTACACCCGCCTTTCCGGTCAAAAAATTGAAGCCAATACCTGCGGAGCCGGAAGCGGTTCCGTTTCCGATGGACAAAAAAGAAACCCAACCGATTTTGCCCTGTGATTTTTTAAAAAAGGAACTCACGAAAACGCTCTGCAAAGCTGACCATCTCCCTGGGGCGAAGGTTTCCCCGGCTGACACTTGGAATGTTCGGCCATGGCCAAAAAACTTCTGGGCAAGACCCTGGATTTAAAAATGGGCGGAGTGGAACATATCCCCATCCATCACACCAACGAAATCGCCCAATCGGAAAACGCTAACAATGCTGATTATGTTCACTACTGGCTTCATAATGAGCACCTGACTGTGGACAATAAAAAAATGTCAAAATCCGAAGGAACTTCCTTTCTTATTTCCGATTTGGAAGAAAAAGGTTTCTCCCCTCTTGATCTGAGATATTTCTTTCTTCAAGCCCACTATCGTTCCAAGCAAAATTTTACCTGGGAAGCCCTGGAGGCTTCTCGCCGAGCCAGAGAAAAACTGGCCGGAAAAATTCAGTCTTTCCCCGATGGCGGAAAAATCAACGATGATCTTAAAAAAGAATTTAAAGAAAAAATTGAAGATGATTTTAACATTCCCGAAGCCCTGGCGGTGGTCTATGAAGTTTTAAGGTCGGATATTTCCGATGCTGACAAAAAAGCCACCATTCTGGACTTTGACAAAGTTCTGGGCTTAAAACTTGGAGAAAAAAAAGATAAAGAAATTGAGATTCCGGAAAAAGTTGTCGCTCTTTTGGAAGAAAGAAAAAAGGCTCGTCAGAATAAAAATTGAGAAGAATCGGACAGACTGCGAGATGAAATTGGAAAGCTGGGTTATAGAGTTATTGATAAAAGTGGCGAGCAAGAGGTTGAAAAAATATAATTGACATTATAAAGTAAATATACTAGAATAATCGCCAGTGGCTGGTGATTATTTTTTTAATTTTTTAAGGAGGTGCCTAAAATGAGCACACCAAAACAAACAGTTGAAGTAAACGGCAAGACCTTTGACGTCTCCGACGAGGCTCTTGAACCTTTTGGAGTGAGAAGTGGTCAATTAGTCAGATATGATTTCGGGCTGGCCATAGCTGTCGGTGTCCATAATGAGGAACTCATATTGAGAAAAGTTCTTCCTGAGATGGCCACCCTAGGCAGGGTATTTTCACAACGTGAAAATCCCGGGGCTCCATATAGAATCAGAGCACTTAGTTCTGAAGAATATGCGGCGGGTGTACAAAAACATGCAAGGATGATTGTTTTGTTTTTAGAAGGACTTTTCAAAACATCCACCAAAAAAAGTATCATTGATGAAACAAGAAATATTCTTCACGAGCTAGTTCGTGAGCTGGATCAGCTCGAAATGGATGAAAATTTTCCCATTAGGGAAAGTCTTCCTCGGGCTGGATGGAAAACAGGTGAATAAAAAGAATTTTTCACCAAAAACCCCGCCTTGCGGGGTTTTTTTGGTTTAAGTTGTTAAATTAAATTTCCGTTAGGATCTATTCTGTAGGCCGGTCCGCCATAATCTATAATCATGCTTCCATCATCTTTTGATTGAAAACTCATTATTTGTTCTCCTATTTCATCCAAGTACTTTAACTCTCCATTCTTTTTAACTATATAACTTTTTTCTCCGTCGTAGCCACTCACACCTATTAGAAAAACGAAATAGTTGCCATTGTTAGCCAAATAGGTTATACCGACATTTTCTTCTTCTCAAAGAAAATCACCTTTATTATTGTAGACTTTAACCCCTTTTGACTCTCCCCCTTCTTCTTCATCTTTAAGATAGCTATAAATAGCTAAATATTTTTTATTTTCAGACAGATAGACCGTTTTATATATTTTGTTTCCTATTCAACTATTAGAATTCACAAATGAATTATTCTTAATTGTTTTAATTAATTTATCATTTTCAAAAAACTTTATTTCTGAAAAGTTTAAATCATTTCCATCGACTTTTATTCTGTAACTGGCTTTTTCTTGTTTCGGTTCATTTGTTCTATAATTATCTTTTGGCAAATTATCTGTTTTTTCTCTGAAGCTATCCTCCGCCCGATTTCCTTTTTCTTCCTGTCTGTATGTGTTTTCTTCCCGCTTCCTGCTATGGTCACTTAGTCTATAATAATTATCTTCTTGCTCACCGTGGACTGTGTTTTTGTCATTTGTAATTTCCTTACTGTCATTATTATATAAAGTTAAAATTCCTGACAAAGTAGCAGCTATGGCTGCCAAGGTAGCCACCAACGCCATCAGGGCAAAAGCTTTTTCTTTAAAATTATTCATACATTCAACATCTTAACATCTACTTTCATAATATACAATCTTCAAAAATAGCTTTGAAACTAATAAAACAGAAGCAATCTATAAAACACATAATAATATTTTTTGTGAAGCTCTGGACGATTTTGTTCGGCTTGACCGAGAAGAAAATCCTCGGCAAGAGCAAGTTCCAAACGAAATTGAAATTCATGGATGAATTTCTCAACTCATCAAAAACCCCGCTTTGCGGGGTTTATTTTAATTTAATTTTTTTGGAGTTATGGGAATTGGATTCCTATAGACGTCCAAATAATTTTTCAAGACAAGAATCAACATTTTTCTCTCTTGAGGGTTATTTGCGTCCAAGAAACCAAACCCCAGTGCATCACAGAAAAAAGGGAATTCGTCTCCGTCAGCAGTCTCAAAAACTAACTGCACCCAGGCAAAATACTTACACTGCTCCGGAACAGTTAAAGCGTTCTCTCCTTCTCTTAAAACCACCGCCAATTCCTTTGCTCTTTCAATGGTAGCCCTGCGAACAGCCAACGATCTATTATTCATTTTAGTCTTAGCCCCCTTTGGGTAAATTAAAAGACTTCCCCAAACCTTTAAATACGAACTCAACATTTGTTAAAATTAAAAAAACAAAATTGAAATTAAAATTAAAAAAATATGAAAAAGAATAAAGGAAATAAAAGAGAACATTTAAACTTTGAAGAAAGACTAAAGATAGAGCATTGATTGGAAGTTAATATCAGTCAAAAGGAAATAGCTAAAAGGTTGAAAAGAGGAAAATCAACCATCAGTGAAGAAATAAAGAAAGGTATGGTTTTAAACAGAAAAACAGGGATAAGGGAATATAAAGCGGAAAAGGCACAGAAAAAAGCCTATTTCAGACAATATAGAAAGAAAAGAAATTGTTTAAAATTATCAAGAATTCATCCTTTGGCTCCGGAAATTGAAAAAAGAATAATTCAAGGGCAATCTCCGGAAAGTATTGCCGGATGAATTAAGGACAACGAAGCCATTCAAGAAAAATACTATGTTTCAGCTAAAACTATCAGGAAATATATTAAGAAAGCCAGACCTTCAATCTATCACTATCTCTTTTGACAGAGAAATCATAAAAAAGGGGGTCCCAAAAGAATTAAAACCCCCTATTTGCAAGATAGAGAAAGAAAAGGTCTGGAAGATAGAGAAAATCTTTTCCCCGGCTTTGAAAAAGAATTCGGTCATTGGGAAATGGATTTCATAGTATCAAAGGAAAGTAAATATTCTCTATTGGTTTTGGTGGAAAGAAAGAGTAAATATGTAAAGATAAGATTGATTGAGAATAGAAAAAACTTCCTCGTAAATGAAGAAGTCTTTTCTCTGCTCAAGAACGAAAAAGTCTTATCTATTACCACCGATAATGACATTGCCTTTTCAAAATGAAAAGACCTTGAGCTTAAATTAAATACTAACATATTTTTCACAAAACCCTACTCTTCTTGACAAAAAGGTTT
>JALVSO010000041.1 GCA_027024305.1 Candidatus Parcubacteria bacterium
TTCTTGAATAACATTGAATAACATCTCTGCGGAATGTTTCACGTGAAACATCCGGCACGATCATTTCTTGAATAACATTGAATAACATCTCTGCGGAATGTTTCACGTGAAACATTCCGCAGAGAACCCGGAAGTCCGACCTGTCGGGTATGGCTCGGTGTAAGAAGTCCGACTTGTTGAGTATGGTGCGGCGTGTGGGTGTCAACAAGTCGGACTTCATAAAAAAGTTCGGATGTTTGGTTTTATTATTTTCCAAGAAGCCGGACTAGTCAGCAACCACACGCCAAACCATACCTGACAAGTCCGGCTTCGTGAATAACATTGAATAACATTAACAAGTTTCAAGTTTCAAGTTACAAGTCAAACACCCACACAGAACCTGCGGTGCTATATTATCTTTTCTGTGGATAATTTTTTTGCGCTGGCGCGCAAAAAATTTTTGTTTTAGAAGCTTTTTTAAAATAGAATCATCGGCACTTGACATTTTTTTTTTGTTATGATAAATCCAGAAAGTTCTTTAAAATTTTCCGAGCTCAGCTCGGCCCATTCCCGAGGGTAGAGGGTTAGAGGCATCAAGATGAAAATCTTAATTATTTATAAATACATCAATGACGCATTCTTTGATGATGACCTCGATGAGGAATCCATGAGAGAAATCTTCTCGAGGAGAAAATTATCATCTGTCGGCGCCAATGGTGTAGTCTGTGCTACCGCGCCCAGCGGTGGTAGGGTATCAGATATTGTAAAGGAGGATGAATGGGACCTGGTCCTATTTCACACTAACTGTATCAACTATTCAGAAGCTGGTATGACTGACCAGCTGACAGAGATAGTTTCTTCTCAGTTGGGGGAGGTTGGTCTCTCCTCCTCCGAAAAAGTTATCCCATTTTCTTTGGGGTACTCCCCTTGGGGTCAGAAGTTGGTCAAGCTGGCCATCGACTATGGTCGTGGCTGTAAAAGCGAGCATAAAGCTCGCAAAAAAATAAAAAAAATCAGGAAGAAGTACAATCTGTATCTCTCTTCCTAATCTTTCAAGCGACAGGTTTGTCCTTGTCGCTCACAACGCACAGGCTTGGTTAGCTGTGCGTTTTTTTTTGCCACATTTAAGTCCGTACGGATTTAAGTGTGGTAAAAAATTAAGTAAAACCCTATTTTGTATAATCTGAAATTACAATATGTCATTTTTTTCCATTTTTTGCTTTATAAACCCCCACGTCTTTCATTCCCGCCAGCTTGGTGTGAACTAATAAAGACCGCCTATTTCTATCGTCTATTTCTCCAATTCCTATTTCATAGCCTTTTTGTCTTACAATAAAGTTAGTGAAAGAGTGTAAATTTTTAAAAGTTCCACTATTTCTATGCTCTTTAGATATGGCAATCTGGGCCAATATGCAAAAATTATATTGAGAAAGCTTTTTGTTTTTATACAAAAAATCATCGAGTTTTCCTAAAAGTTCACCAAAAAATTCAGTTTTTTGAGCCAGTTCCGGAGTTAGCATCATTAAATACCCTTTAATTTCTTTTCCTTTTTTATCTACAACAACACCAAGCTCAGAAACTATTTTATAGAGCTCTTCTTCGGTGGGATTGTATGCCAAAAAACCATCCTCTTTTTTGTTTTCAGGATTTTCTTCGAGGTACTTGTTTACTAGCTCGTGTATAAGGGGTACGTCATTTTTAGATGCCAATCCAACTGTTTCAGTTAGAGATTCCTTTTTTGGTGCCATTGGTCAAGATGGTAATTTCTTTCTGTTGAAGTTTTCCATGTGGTTATTCTATTATATTCCTTATTGACACGCAAGCTAATTCCACTAAATATTCCTTCAAAGTTTACTAGTCTGTTAACCTTTAAGGAGGGGTAGCTCCGCCTTTCGAGTCCAGGGCGTAAAGCAAAGCAGTTTGCTTTACTTCCGGCAGTATTAAAAAAGAAAACCAAGCGAGAAAGCTTGATAATCTTTTTTATGCTGCCGGACTAGGACTCGAACCTAGATACCTGGTGCCAGAAACCAGTGTCCTACCGTTAGACGATCCGGCAATATTTAATTCAAAAGAATAGTGGTATTCTAACAAATTTTTTAAAAAATTTCACTCCGAGATTTTTCAACACATCCGATATGTCCTTCTTAAAAAAGGACACATCGGATGTGTTGGAAAAAATTGAAAAGAGAAAAAAGGTTTTAAAGTGTGTTAAAATGGTGGAATGATATATTCTCTTCATGGAAAAATAACTTTAATTAAAAATGATTTCGTGGTTTTGGAAGTGGCCGGGATTGGTTATAAGGTTTATGTGGGTTCTCTGGCTTTGGAGTTGAGAAAAAGTCAAGATCTATTTTTATATACCTATCAGGTGGTTAGGGAGAATGCTTTGGATCTTTTCGGTTTTAAAAATCAGTCGGAACTTCAGCTTTTTGAACTCCTGATTTCCATCTCCGGTATTGGCCCCAAGGTGGCCCTGGCCATTATGTCCGTAACCACTCCGGCTTCGCTAAAAAGAGCGGTGGTTTCCCAGAGCACCGATGAGCTGACTAAGGTTTCCGGTATCGGTAAAAAGAACGCTCAAAAAATTATTATAGAATTGGCCAATAAAATTGACCGCATTGAGGTGGAAGGAAAAGAAGAAAAAGATTTTGATTTGGAAGTTTACGAAACTCTGGAGGCTCTGGGATTTGACCGCAGTGAAATCAGAAAAGCTCTGTCGGAAATTGATAGAGAATCCGATGAGGATAAGATTAAACAGGCTTTGAAAGTTTTGGGAAAGTAGATTCTGTTGGTTAGATAAAAAAGCCGGCGACCTTTAGTTGCCGGCTTTTTTTGAAAATGCTATAAAAAATTTTACCGAGCAAATTCAATAATCCGCTGTTCTCTAATTAAAGCAATTTTAATTTCCCCGGGGTATTTTAATTCTTCCTCAATTCTTTGTGCAATTTCCCGAGCCATTTTTTTGGCATTATAATCATCCACCTCATCGGGTTTAACAAAAACTCTAACTTCCCGACCGGCAGAAAGGGCGTAGGCATCGGTCACTCCGGAAAATTCCTTGGTGATTTTTTCCAAGCCCTCCAATTTTTTAATATACATATCGGCGTTGTCGGAACGGGCTCCGGGGCGGGCGCCGGAAATGGCATCGGCGGCATCAACGATATAGGATTCCAGATTTTCGTTGGGGTATTCTCGGTGGTGAGTTTGCATAGCTTTAATGATTTCTTCGTTGACCCCGTGTTTTTTCAAAATCTTTCTACCGATTTCCACATGGGTTCCCTTGGTTTCAAAATCAACAGCCTTGCCGATATCGTGAAGAAGGGCCGCCGTCTTGGCGATGTAGGGGTCGGCTCCCAATTCCTCGGCAATAACTTCGGCAATGTGAGCCATTTCCACCGAATGTTTCAGAACATTTTGACCATAGCTGGAGCGGAAGTATAGAGCTCCCAAAATATCCAAAACCTCTCCGGGTAGATTATGAACCCCAACCTGGCGGGCGGCATCTCGGCCGGCTTTGGCCATGACATCAACCACCTCCTCCCGAGCCTCTTTTACAAAATCTTCTATTTTGGCCGGATTGATAATACCGTCAATTATCAACTTTTCCAAAGCCCGCACGGCCACCTCCCGACGAATGGGATCAAAGGAGGATATTACAATTTCATCGGGGCATTGGTCAATTAAAAGTTGAACCCCGGTTTCTTTTTCAAAGGATTTTATATTTCTTCCCTCCTTTCCGATAATTTTTCCTTTGGTTTCCGGATCGGGAATTTTAACTGATGAGGTAACTAGATTGTTTTCTAAATTTTTAGAATATTTTTGAATGGCCAGGGCGATGATTTCCTTGGCTCGGTCGGCCAATTCTTCCTCTCTTTCGGTTTCCAGGCGGTTAATGGCCAGGAGTAAATCCTCCCTATGATTGGATTCAATCTTTTCTTTTATCATTTCTAAAGCTTCCTCCGATGTTGTGGAGGCCAGTTTTTCCATCTGTCCTATGATTTCTTTTTCTTTTTTATTTAATCTTTTTTTTAATTCATCAAGATCTTCTCCTTTTTGGTTGAGCTTTTTTCTTTCTCGAATTAGAAAGTCATCCTTTTCCTCTAATTTACTTTTTCTTTCTCTTATTTCTCTTTCTTCTTTTTCAATCTTTCGGCGGGCCTTTTTCATCATTTCTTCTATTTCTTTTTCCGCTTCCAGTTTTTTTCTTTCCAGATCTATTTCCAGGAAATTTTTTTGGCGAGTGAGAATATATGATTTAAGCAAAAAACCAAGTAAAAGGAAAAGAACCGCTCCCAGAATCATCAGTAGTGTTTCTCAAATCATAATGGTTTCAGTTAAGGTCTTTGGCAAGACCGGCTTCATAATAATTTCAATTCAGATTTCTCTGATGAAACTATTTTAGCATATTTTTACTTTTTTGTTTTCCGCAACCTTAGATTGCAACCTGAACCCAAGACTTTTCTTTTTCTAATATTTTTTAGAATCTGGATCCCGGATAGCTCTTTTTTGTCTTTGCTCACAAGTTCGCAAACAAGAAAGGCTTCTGGGATGACAGCAACCTGCGGTTGCTGTTCTTTTTCTTACAATCTGCCTCTTACAACT
>JALVSO010000042.1 GCA_027024305.1 Candidatus Parcubacteria bacterium
GAGGGTGACAGTTTATCATTTTGCTTATTATTCTTAACCAGTAATGAAAGTTTTATTAAAAGAGGGAGCGAAGCTTCTCCCCTTGATTAAAAAAATAATTAAAAGAGAAAAAAAACTTTTAAGGTGGGTTTTGCTCTTTTTAATTTTGTTAATTGCTCTCCCTTTTTTGAGTGACCGTTTTTTGATTGAAGTTCCAACATATGGAGGAGAAATAAATGAAATTAAAATTGGTAAAAGACCCCAGTTCATAAATCCGATTTTGGCGGTTAGTCAAAGTGACAGGGATTTGTTACCTTTAATCTATACTCCACTTCTGGAAAGGAATTCGGAAGGTTTAATTGTGCCGGCCGCAGCTTCTTTGGAAATTTCCAAAGATCAAAAAGAGTATTTTTTGGATTTAATCCCGGGGATTTATTTTTCCAATGACGAAGAATTGAAAGCCGATGATATTATTTTTACCATTGAAAAAATTCAGGATCCTTCTTTGAACAGCCCCTATTATAGTAATTGGTTGGATGTGAAAGTGGAAAAAATAAACGACTACAAGGTTAAAATCACTTTGCCGGAAGAATATGAACAGTTTAAAAATATTTTAACCAACTTGTATATTATGCCTCGTTCGGCCTGGACCGGTATTCAGCCCTCGGAATTTCCCTATAATTCATTGAATATTCATCCTATTGGTTCGGGTCCCTATGTAATTTCAAAGATTGTCAGAGATCCAAATAGTGCCAAAATCAGAAAATATGAGTTGGTAAAAAACGAAAATTATTACAAAGATAAGGTTTTTATAGATAATCTCAATATATATTTTTTTGACAATTATGAAAAATATCAGAAGTCTCTGCTTTTTTCTGACAGAAAGAGCTTAAAGGCTATTTCCGCCCCTGATATTTATAAAATGGGGGAGCTGGGTTCAGAAAAAAGTTTTTTAGAAAAGAAGATTTATAAAATAAAGAATCCGAAGGTTTTTGGAATATTTTTAGGAAAGAATTATAATAAGAATCTTTCAGACATTTCTTTGAGAGAGGTCATCGCTCACTCCATTGACAGGAAAAAAATAGTAAATGAAGTTTTGAGGGGTTACGCTCAAGAAGCCGATAATATTTTTCCGATAATCTTGTCCGAGGGAATTAACAATGGAGAATCCGAGGTAGATGAAAAGGGCGGGAAGAATCGGAAAAAGGAAGAGAAATTGAAAAATTATTTTTTGGATGATGGTGGGTATTTAATTAATCAAAGAACTAAAAAAGCGGTTAGTTTGAAGATCGCCACCCTTAAAGGAGAGGAGTTTGAAAAAGTAGCTCAAGAAATTCAGTCTGATTTGAGAAAAATCGGTATTAATACTGAAATCACTCTCTATGAGGAGGGAGATTTGATCAATAATTTGATTCGGGGCAGAGAATTTGAGATTTTAATTTATGGTTATCAGGTTGATCTTGATCCGGATTTTTATTATCTATTTCATTCCTCCCAAGTTAGCGACCCCGGCATCAATATTGCCGGAATTAATGATAAAAAAGTTGACGAACTTCTTTTGGAGCTAAGGAAGAAAATGGAAGATGAAGAAAGGCTGGAGAAAATGAAAAAATTAAATGATTTGATTTTAAAAGATTATTCCTTTATTCCTCTTTATCAGCCCGATTATATCTATCTAACTGATGCCAGAATCAGAAATTTTCAAAGAGAGTTGGTTAATTCTCCCGAGGAGCGCTTTGTGGATATAGATAAGTGATACACGGAAAGCAAGAAGATTCTCCCCCCGTTGTCCAGCGACTAGCTTTAAGCGATATAGAGTTTCGGAAGCTTTTCCGAAGTTCCATTATTGTTTAAAAATGAATAGTTTTTAAATAAGATTAAATAAGATTAAATAAAATAAAAATATGAATAGAGAAAACAATAAAAGAAAAAGAAATTCATTCAGTTCCGTTAAAAGGTTTAATCGGAACGGGCAGAGGAGTTCTGCTCCTCACCGGGGCAGGAGATCAAATTTTCCTCCCAGAAATGTGCCGAATAATTATGATATGAATTTCTCTTTAAGAGAAAATAGGAGGGGTACCGACCCGGTCCGGGGGGAAAGCATCAGGCTTCTAACCATTGGAGGTTTTGAGGAAGTGGGAAGAAATATGTTCGCCATTGAATCCAAGGATTCAATCTATATTTTTGATATGGGATTTCAATTCACCACCGAAGACGAATCTCCCGGCATTGATTACACTCTGCCCAACGTTTCCTATTTGGCCGAGAATAAAGAAAAGATTAAAGCGGTTATTATTACCCACGGTCACCTGGACCACATCGGAGGCATTCCTTTCCTAATGACCAAAATCGGCAACCCGCCAATTTATACCAGAGAGCTGACAGCTCTGTTGATTAAAAAGAGGATGGAAGAATTTCCCGGATTGCCAAAATTAAGAATCAACCTGGTGGAGCCCGGAGATCAAATCAAAATCGGAGATTTCTCTTTTGAGTTTTTTGCCGTAACCCACTCCATTCCGGATTCCATGGGAATTTCCATGAAAACCGACTATGGAAATATTGTCATTTCCGGTGATTTAAAACTGGCTCACAAGGACGGTACTCCAATCCCCCGGGAAGAAGAAACCTGATCAAAAATCGGTTCGGAAAAAAATATTTTGATGATTTCCGACTCCACCAACTGTGAAAATCCCGGCTGATCCATTCAAGAACCGGTTATCCATGAGAATGTTAAAAATTATATTAAAAACGCCAAGTCGCGGGTTATCATCGCCACTTTTGCTTCCCAGTTTGAAAGAATGATGGCTTTTGTTAAGGCGGCCGAAGACCTGGGCAAAAAAATCATTTTGGAAGGTAGGTCAGTTAAAACCAATATGGAAATTGCCAAGGCGGCCGGATATTACAGTCCCAAAAAAGACACCATCATCAATATAAAGGATATTGATCAATATCCTTCCGATAGGATTGTGATTGTTTGCACCGGTGGACAGGGAGAGGAATTTGCCGCTCTACCCAGGATGGCTCGGGGCGACCATAAGTATGTTAAATTGAATTATCGAGATACGGTAATCCTTTCCTCCTCCATTATTCCCGGCAATGAAATTTCCGTCAGACTTTTGAAGGACCAGCTTCTTCGCCACGATGTTCATCTAATCCACTACAAAACCGCCGAGGTTCACTCCACCGGTCACGGAAATGCCGAAGAGTTGGCCTGGATTTTAAGGAAGGTTAAACCGGCCTACTTTGTGCCCGGTTACGGTTTTCACTCCATGCTTAAAGAGCACAAAAGAATTGCCATTGAGCTAGGTGAGGTGCCTCGGGATCAGGTGATTGTGCCGGACAACGGTTCGGTTATAGAAATTTCCGGCCCCGATGATGTTAAGCTTTTGGACACCAGGGTACCGGCCTATCCTATTTTGGTTGATGGTTTTTCTCTTTCCGATATGAAAGCGGCTGTCTTGGCTGATAGGAAGGTTTTAGCCAAGGAAGGCTTTATCAATGTTATTGTCTTGATAAATATGGCTAAACGAAAATTACAGAAATCCCCGGATATCCTATCCAGAGGTTTTGTTTATCTTAGAGAATCCCAGGCTTTGATTAAAGAAGCCCGAATGATTGTCAGTGATTTGGTTGAAAAGGAGATTAGAAGAAGCGCCGGTGGCAAGGTGGATATAGAAAAGTTGAAAGAGCAAATTTATGAAAAGCTGGAAATCACTTTTCTTCGAAGAACCAATAAGAGGCCGATTATTATGCCGGTGGTTTTGGTGGTTTAGGTCTGCAAAAGAAAATGAGCCCCGCAACTTGATAAAGTTACGGGGCTTTTCTTTAAATTCTTTTTCCCCATACCTTCCCTATGAGGAGGTATAGGAATGGGGTGGAAGCAAGAACTTCTATAATCCCTCCGGCCGTTAGAGCCAGGAGAAGTTTTTGGCTCTCCTGGTTTTTTGCAGCCTGTTCAAAACTTAACCAGGCTGCCCCCCAGAGAGACAAAATAACCAGAATCAGGAACGTAATGACAAACCATAATTCCGGATTTTTTCTCTTATTCATTTTTCCGCCTCCCGGGCCACAGCCCTCTTAACTTTTTTGATAAGAGGGATAAGCGTGTTCCATACGCTCATTCCCAGGAAAACCAGCGCCGATAACTGGCTCAGGCGCCCCATAAAGAACAGGCTATCCGCTATTTTCTCTAGCGGCTCCTGTTGGGACAGCAGAACCATCCCGAGCCCCATTCCGTAGAGGATGAGGCAGTCCCAAAAATGCCCCATGGCGGCCCCCACCTCATAGTTACTGAGAGGGGGGTAGTTCCTCTTTTTTTGCATATTCGTCTCCTGAGTTGATAAAAACCGGAGCCATTATATACTACTTTTTATTGGAAAGCCAGTAATAGTATTGTCCAACACAAAATGATACCCGAAATAAAACCCAGTCTAAAGTAAAAGATACCTCAAATGAGATATCTTTTACCAAAGCTGTGGATATTCTATTATTGATGGTGTTATGAACATCAAATT
>JALVSO010000043.1 GCA_027024305.1 Candidatus Parcubacteria bacterium
AAATCATAACGGTTGTTCAAAAGAACTTAAATTAAAGATGATAGATGAGTATTTTGAGAATCATAAAAAAAGAATAAAAAAGTAGAAAAATTAGTTCAAAAAGCCCCGGATTTTTCGTTTACGTCTTCTTAAAAGAACTTTTAAGCTGACGGCCACTGTTTTTCTGCGCACTGCTCGAAAAACAGATAAGGAGGCATTCGCCACAAATAGGCTTTTTTCGCAAACTCAAAAAAGGTTCAAGTCCTAGATGGCGGACAAAATATTAAAATCACATCTTTTGTGATTTTTTTCTTTCTTAAAAGAACTTTTAAGCTGACGGCCACTGTTTTTCTGCGCACTGCTCGAAAAACAGATAAGGAGGCATTCGCCACAAATAGGCTTTTCCCCAGCACCACTTTTGTTACAAGAATTTAATTTCAATATTATATTTTATAAATCAAAAATATATAAGTTTTATAGTTTTATATCTTTACAAAAGTGGTGCCGGGTCAAAAAAAATTAGTTCTCTTCTAATGGCCCATCTGGAATTTTTCCGCTTTTTGGAGATCTTAAAAACTCTGAGCAACCATCAAAACTCAACTATTTCAAACTAAACTTTTCTTCAAAAAAACAAACTGGAAAAAGCCCCCTTTCTTTGCTAAAATACAGCTTGTATTTTGAATAAATACTTGCCCGGGTGGTGGAATCGGTAGGACGGAAGTGCTTCGGATAGCACTTCCGTCCGAGACTTAAATCTTGTAAAACAAGATTATTAAGTCGGAGATTAGCATCGTTCGGTCAGAATAAAATAAATTGATAAGGTCATGCCCGGGTGGTGGAATCGGTAGGACGGAAGTGCTTCGGATAGCACTTCCGTCCGAGACTTAAATCTTGTAAAACAAGATTTTAAGTCTTGCTCTTCCATCACCCACTCAATGGTTCTTTTAAAATTAAATAAATACTTGCCCGGGTGGTGGAATCGGTAGGACGGAAGTGCTTCGGATAGCACTTCCGTCCGAGACTTAAATCTTGTAAAACAAGATTTTAAGTCTTGCTCTTCCATCACCCACTCAATGGTTCTTTTAAAATTAAATAAATACTTGCCCGGGTGGTGGAATCGGTAGACACGCAAGACTTAAAATCTTGTCCCTCCGGGGGTGCGGGTTCAATTCCCGCCCCGGGCACAAAAAACCCCTTTATGGGGTTTTTGCGTTCGGGGAGAGAAGCAAACTGCTTTGCTTCTCGTCGGGAATTGAAAGGCGGAGGCATGTCGTGGTAGCGAAGCGGACACGACAGCCGAGCCCGGGCAGGAAGTGCTTAGCGAAGAAGCTCCGGAGTGAAACGGAGGTGCTGATGAGCTTAGCAACTTGACGCCAATTCCCGCCCCGGGCACAAAAACCTCCCAGTGGGGGTTTAAAACTCTATCCCCTTTTAATCTCTATGATAGGGATGATTGTTTAAAATGGAAAAAGAACGATAGAGAGTTTCGGCTAAAATAACCATGGCCAGATCATGGGGAAAGGTCAATTTTGAAAACGAAAGCAGGAAGTCGGCCTTTTTCCTAATCTCTTCCGAGTGCCCATTGGGACCGCCGATAAAAAAAGCCAAATCGGAAATAGACTGATTTTCCTTTTTTTCAAAAAAAGAAGCCAGCTCTCGAGAAGAAAATTCCTTCCCTTTTTCATCCAGAAGAATCAAAAATGAACCCTTGGCTTTTTCCAAAACCTTCTTTTCCGCCAGCTCGGGTTTTTTAGAATTTTCTTTGATATGGAAAACCTCAACGGCAACAAAAGCCGAAAGTCTTTTCAGATACTCCTGAAAAATTTTTTTAAATTCCCCCTTGGGTTCCCCCATGGTTATTACTTTAATTTTCATATTGACTTTAAAAATTAAAAATGCTATTCTCTCTCCCAGAATGGTTTTCTCTCCAGTCCCCCGCCCCTTAGGCCAACCGGAGCCCCCGATGCGTCTACTGACGGACGCCAGCGGACGTAGTAATCGGTTAATCCGGAGCCCCGACCGTAAGGTCGGGGCTTTTTAATTCTCCATACCCTCAAAGGCCGCCAAAATATCATCTATTTCTCCGGCCATAATTTTTTCCAAATTGGATCAATTTCTTTTCAGGCGATGGTCGGTTAACCTGTCCTGGGGGAAATTATAGGTTCTGATTTTTTCCGAACGGTCTCCTCGCCCCACCTGGGCTTTTCTTTTTTCAGCATCTTTTTTGGCCACCTCTTCATCATGCATTTCCTGCAAACGGGACATCAAAATAGACATAGCCTTTTCTCGGTTTTTTAATTGACTTCTTTCGGCGGTGGATCGTACGGCCAAGCCCGTCGGTTTGTGAATTAGACGAACGGCTGACTCGGTCTTGTTAACCGACTGGCCCCCGGCCCCTCCGGAACGGGAAGTTTCCATTTCAATATCCTCCGGTTTAACTTCAATGGTGAACTTTTTTCGCACCGGCATCATGGCTACGGTAATGGTGGAAGTATGGACCCTGCCCTGTTTTTCCGTGGCCGGGATTCGCTGAACCCGATGCACCCCCGTTTCCCACATCAATTTTCTATAGGAATTTAAGCCCTTAATTTCAAAGGAGGCCTCCTTGTAGCCACCGGCATCGGTGGTTGAAGTGGATATGGGATTTCAGCTTCAACCCTGTCGCTCCACATATTTTTGATACATCAAAGCCACCTCGGCGGCAAAGAGAGAAGCCTCATCTCCTCCGGCGGCCGCTCGAATTTCCAAAATAAGCTCATTGGGGAATTGCTCCTCTTCCTCCTCCTTTTTCTCAATTTCCAAAATTTGTTTCTTTAAATCTTCTCTCAGTTTTAAAATTTCTTCAATCTCTTCCTTGGCCATCTCGGCCATCTCCGGATCATCGGCCAAAAGTTTAGACTCCTCCTCCCTTTCAAGAGTTTTTTTATACTCTTCAGCCAAAAATTTGGTTCTGGGATTTTGAAGATATTTCTCAATATCAAAATTTTCTTCATTACTCATAATTGAAATTATAGCACAAAAAACCGGTCACATCCCTATGACCGGTTTTTTCACTTCTCCAAAGCAATTTGTTGAGCCAGTCTTGGTGAAACATACTTTCCACCGGGCACAGACTGGCTCCCATAGAGAGCCATTTCACGGCTTGATGACCTGGGGTCTCTCAGGCCATAGCCAACGACCTTATACTGAACCCCGTTTACCTCAACAAGCTCGCCGGGCTTTACCCCGAACTTCTCTTTAACCTTTTCCGGATTGCTCTCAATAACTACAACTTGAGGCTGACAGTCTTTATCATAAAATATTACATAGTTCATTTTTTACCTCCTATATTTTCTATTAAAAACCCCTATAAAGATAGCAACACCGATCAAAAATGTCAGGAGCTGGCAGAAACCGTCACCATAAGATGAATACAAAAACACTTAACCATTTTGATGGCGGAACAAAAGAGGCTGGGTCGCCTTGGTTTTGCTGTTTTATCATTTGGGATTTGGCCACCCAGCATGGGCCGGAAACACAACCGTGCCCCGGCCTCATGCGCGCGGCCCCGCCGTCGGAACGCCCAGCACCACTTTTGAAAAAGCATTAAAACAAAACCTAACTCTTCTAGCATTACAAGCTAATACTCTAAAATTTTTTATTCCTACAAAAGTGGTGCTGGGCATTGCCCGACTTTTTTCAAAACTTTTATTCCTCCAAGTTTTCGAAACAAAAGCAAGGTGTCAGGGACGACTCAAATAGGCATTTTTCTCCAGCACCACTTTTGTAAAAATATAAAGCTCTAAAATTCATATTTTTTTACTTTATAAATATTATGAATGGAACTAAACTTTTCTAACAAAAATGGTGCTGGGTCAAAATCCCTCCCGGCGCTACAAAATATAACAAAACCAAGGCTGGGTCGCCTTGGTTTTGATATTTTGTGCGCCGGGAGGGATTTGAACCCCCGTAGGAATACTCCGGCGGATTTACAGTCCGCTGCATTTGACCACTCTGCCACCGACGCATTTTTAATTACCGGGATATTTTAACAGAAAACGGGAAAAAGACAAATAAAAAATCGGAAATTAAAGAATTACCTATAACACTTTATAATATTTTCCATCAAAATTTCAATCCTATTCTCAAATATTTCAAAATAGAAACTTTATGAACCTTCCTCTTTAGAAAAGCAAAATAAAAAATTGACAAAAAGGCATAGAAATTACCATACAATTCTCTAAATATAGCAACTTTTGACTCTATTTGTTTTTTTGTAAAAACATCGCTGGTCCACCTGCCCGGATGTTTAACAATAACCTCCGGCAAAGCCAATATCTTCAAACCCGCATCCAGAGCGTCTTTTAAAAAGAGATTTTCTTCACCGGAAATATACGTAGCATTAACACCAAATTTCTCATTAAACTTCAATTTGTTTTTTTTTATTGCACTTTTCCTAAAAGCGATTGATACTGAGGCAACCCTTAATATTGAAAATTTATTGTGTCAAAACTTTTTAAAAAATCTTCTTCTATTCTCTATTTCAAAAGTGATAATATCGGCCTCCGGATTATCATTAAAAGCATCTAAAACTTTATGTTCAAAACCATTCAAATACTCTAAATCATCATCAGCTAAAAGATTTATTTCATCCTCCAATAAAGACAGGCAATGATTACGATTTTTTGATATCCCCCCGGAATAACTAAAATTATAATTTACAGGACCTTCTATATTCTTACTCACATCAAAATTGGATTTGATTTGATGACAAATCGTAATATTAATTTTTTCTCTGCCCTTCAACTTAGGCAACATTCTATCTAGAACATTTTTAATCCCGTCACCGTGGGTGATAATTAACAGATTTACTTTTTCATTTATTTTTTTTTTCATACTTTATTTTCCAATAAAAAACTTTTTATAAAAATAAACCATTAAACCGGCCGGCATTAAAGCAGCAAAGAGATATAGCATCATTATAACAAAAGCTTTAAGAGAAAATAATTCTCTATGAAAAATATATCTTTTTCTTACCTTAAAAGAGTATAAAAAATTAACTTGACTATTTAGATACTTTCCCTGACTTTTGTGCACCCTATATTTGGTTAAGAAATCAGATAAATTTCCCATTTTATATCCTCTCAGGATAATACGAATTCAAAGATCATAATCTTCAGACCTAACCATCTTTTCATCATAAAGACCCACTTCGTCAATGGCTGACTTTCTAATCATCATTGATGATTGAGCGAAAGGATTAAAATGTAAAATTTTCTTTTTAATTTCAGAATACTTTCTCGGATACTTTTTGACTCCTATCTTTCTACCACCCTCATTTATAAGAACCAATTGAGTTCCCACGGCAGCATAGTCTTTATTCTTCTCCAAAAAACAAACCTGCCTTTCCAACCTATCCTTTAAGGATAAATCATCAGCATCAAGCAGGGCAATATACATAGCCTTAGGTGAAACTTTAGAGAGTAACTTATTTCTGGTTTTAGCTATATTTATATTTTTATTATTACGAAAAATTCTAACCCGAGGATCTTTTTTTTCATACTCTTTAATTATATCTCAGCTATCATCATCAGAAAAATCATCTACAATGATTAATTCAATTTTTTTATAAGTTTGGTTTAAAATACTTTCTATAGCTCTTCCGACATAGTCTCGATTATTATAACAAGGCATTAAGACTGAAACCAAAGGTTTTTTTTTAATCATAATTCTTCCTGTTAAAAATTACCAAAACCGTCCTGAAAACTATTTTTAAATACATAAAAAGGGTTCTGTTTTTAAGATAATATAAATCATATTCCAATTTCTCAGCAGTCAAATCAACATCCAGGGCATGATGGGGTGCCTCCTTCTGTCTTATCTGAGCTCAACCGCTAATGCCCGGTGAAACCAGATGTCTCATATTGTAATATGGTATCAAATTTTCATACTTTTTAACATAGCTTAAATTTTCCGGCCGAGGCCCGATAAAAGACATTTCCCCTTTGATAATGGAAAGAACCTGGGGTAACTCGTCCAAACTGCTTTTCCTTAAAAACTTCCCAACCTTGGTAATTCTTCGTTCCCCCTCTTTAATCTTTTCCGGCATGGAGCGAAACTTTTTCAAATAAAATATTTTGTTAAATCGCCCCACTCTCTCCAAAGAAACCATCGCCCTTCCCCCGTCATCCATTTTAATAACCAAAGCTACAAATGGATAAACCAAGAGGAAAATAATTAAAACCGGAACGGCCAAAAACAAATCAATCAACCTGATAAGAAATTCATTTTGGGGGCCGTTGTTAATATTCTTGATAATCCACTTTTTATCTATTTTTTTCAAAGATATTTTTTCTTCCAATTCTTCCTCTAAAAAATTACTGTCTAAAATTTCCACCCCATCTAAAAAAACACTGTATATTTTTTCCAGATCTCCAAAAGTTTCCAAATTAATGATAATTACATCAACTTTATTTTCACTAATATATTTTTTAATTTTTTCCGCTGAGAATCCCCCATCGGCTTTTTCTACAACTTTAATATTTCAAAGGCTGTCTTCCAATTTTTCAGTCAAAGAAAAATTTTCATCCAAAAGCAGAGCCCTTTTGGAATTTTTTCCAAATAAGCGAGGATAGAAAAAACTCTTTCATAGAAAAATAAAAATAAATAGAAAGATGGAAAAAATAATCAGATTGGTTTTGGGAGCTATGTAAAAAACCGGAAAAGAATAGAAAAAAATTGACATAAAAAAGAGTGAAATAATCTGCGCCACAGCCAAAAGGTTAAAAAGATTTTTTCTGCTGGGTAAGAAATTACGATCTCAAATACCCATAAAGAAAATAACTGCTTCATAGATTAAAAACAGAAAGAAAAACGGCAGAGCATGCTCCCGAAAAGATTCAAAAAAAGTATTATTCATTCTAAGAAGCAGGACTATAGCCAGGCTAAAATAAAAGACTAAAAAATCAATAGCTAAGATTAGTAAAATTGTAAGATTCTTATTTTGCATTTCCAAACCATTTTAACATAAAGAATTTAAATCTTTTATGATAAAATAATGGATATGAATTTCAGATATATTCAAAACTCTTTCTTTTTTATTTTTCTGGCTTTAAGCAGCTTCCTTTTTATTTACCTGATAAACGGCTTTCTCTTTACCATTTTCTGAGCCGTGGTTATGGCCATAGTTTTTTACCCTCTCTACAAATGATTTTTATCAAAATTTCAACACAGAAAAAATTTTTCTTCTCTTATAACTATTCTGGTCATAGTCCTGATGATAGTAATACCGATACTCTTAACCGTTTCCCTGGTGGCCAAAGAGGCTTTGGAAATAACCAAGGGGGTTTCCGTAGAAAGCTTTGAAAAAACAATTCTTTCTGAGAGAAATCGCCATTACTTTAATTCATCCATGGAATACCTCAATCTAGACCCCTTAAAAGTCAAAGAGGCTATTGTTAACTCCGCCAAGGAGGGCCTTGCTTCCATAGGTAAAAATGGATTGGCCTTTGGCAAGAGCACCTTTAATATTATTGTGAATTTCTTTATTATGCTTTATCTCCTTTTCTTTTTCTTCAAAGACGGAAAAAAAATTCTCCGAAAGATATCGGAGGTCTTACCCCTGGGTAACCGCATAGAAAAAGATATTTTTAACAGATTCTCCACCATCGTGAAATCAATCTTTAAAGGAACTCTCATCGTGGCCGTAGTTCAAGGAAGCATCGGCGGCTTACTTTTCTTTTTGGTGGGAATAAAAGCGGCTCTTCTCTGGTGGGTGGTCATGACTCTTCTATCTGTTATCCCGGCCCTGGGGCCAAGTATCATTCTTGTCCCCACCGCGATTTTCTTTCTCAGCACGGGGCAGATTAGCGAGGGATTGATTCTCCTTTTTGGAGCTCTGGTTACTTCAATAGTTGATAATATTCTAAGACCCCTTTTGGTCGGCAACGAAACCAAAATGCCCGATCTGGTTATCACCATCTCAATTTTTGGAGGCCTGGGACTCTATGGAATTACCGGATTGATTATCGGACCGGTTATAGCCGGAATCTTTATTACAGCTTGGCAAATTTTTGAAGAGAAATTTCACAGAGAATTAAAAAGAAACGGCTAAAACCAAAAGTCCGGGGCGGAGATGGCTTGTCAAAAGCTTTCAATCCCTTTCAACTTTATGGCCGAAAATGGTATGATTTTTATATTCCCTTCCTTAAAAAAGTCTTCCAATTCTCTCCTTTGCCTACTTAAATCTTTTTGTCTCAATTTGTCAATCTTATTCATCAAAATTAAAACCTTTTCCCCTTTCAGCACCAGAGCTTTTAAAATCTGTTTATCCAGGTCGGTTAATCCAACCTTGGCATCCAAAACCAAAACATTAATTCTTTTTTTAACTCCTGACTCAAAAATATATCAACGAATGAGCTTCCCTAATTTCTCCCTCTCCCTCTCCGAAAGCTTGGCATAACCATAGCCGGGTGTATCAATGACATGAAAAGAATTATTTATTTCAAAAAGATTTAATTCCTTGGTTTTACCGGGAGTGGAGGAAGACTTGACTAATTTTTTCCGTCCGAGAACGGCATTAATGCTTGAAGATTTCCCCACATTGGAACGACCGTAAAAAGCTATCTGTGGAAAATCACCTTCCAGTAATTCATCACTGCCGCGAATCCCCTTAATAAATTTGGCTTCCTTTATTTCCATAAAGCCATTTTATCATATATAATAAAGATATGAATAAAGAAAATAATTTAATTTGAATTGATTTGGAATTTTCCGGTTTGGATTTTAAAAAAGATAGAATCATGGAAATTGCTGTTTTGGTTACCGATGAACAACTGAATATTTTAGCCAAGGGTCCAAATTTAGCCATTAAAACACCCAAAGAAATTTTAGAGAATATGGACCGTTGAAATTTAGAACACCATGGAGAAACCGGCTTAATTAAAAAATGTCTCAAAAGCAAGATTACCATGGAAGATGCCGAGAAAAAGGTTCTGGATTTTTTAAAAGAATGAAGTGCGGAAGGTCAATCTCCACTCTGTGGTAACTCCGTCGGACAGGACCGGCGCATGCTCTATAAAGACATGCCCGAATTGGAAAAATGATTTCATTATAGAATTATTGATGTTTCCACCATTAAGGAATTGACTCAAAGATGATATCCAAAATTAAAAAGATTTAAAAAGGTTGGAGCCCACTCTGCCCTTTCTGACATAGAAGAATCCCTGGAGGAATTAAAATATTATAAAAAAAAGGTTTTCAAAAAACCTCTTCTCGGTCGACCCATTTTTTAAAGCTTCATCACCTCTTCAAAGGTTGTGATTCCTTCAAGGGCTTTTTTAATACCATCTTCTTTAAATGTGATATAGCCGGTTTTTCTGGCCTCTGTAAAAATAGATATGGATGAGGGATCTTTTAAGATTAGCCGTCTAATATTATCGGTCATCTCCAGAATCTCAAAGACAGCCGTTCGTCCTTTCATGCCGCTTTCTCCTTCTATCTTTTTCGGTTCGTAAATTTTATTTTTAGACAAAAACTCTTTCTGCCTTTCCGGTGGTAAGTCCTTCACCCGGGCCTTAATAAATTCCCTGATCTCTTCCGGCATCTCCAGCTCCTCCCTCATTTCCGGAACTATCTTTCTAACCAGCCTTTGACCAACCGTGGCCACCAGGGTTGGTCCAATCAAATAGGGTTCCACTCCCATATCTATAAGTCTCTGGGGAACATCGGCGGCCGTATTGGTGTGGATGGTTGAGAAAACCAGATGACCGGTCAAGGAGGCTTCAATGGCCAGCTTGGCCGTTTCTTCATCACGAATCTCACCGACCATGATAATATCCGGATCCTGACGCAAAATGGATCTCAAACCGCTGGCAAAAGTGTAGCCAATTTCCGGTCGTACCTGAGACTGGGAAACACCAGGTACATTAAGCTCAATGGGGTCTTCCAGGGACACCACATTAACCGTCGTTTTATCAATTTCATTTAAAAGGGAGTAAAGGGTATTGGTTTTACCGGAACCGGTGGGACCACAGACCAGAATAATTCCATAGGGATTTTTGATAATTTTTTTAATTTTTTTTAGGTTTTCCTCGCTAAAACCGATTTCCTCAATGGGCAGAGCTCCCCGATCCTGCTCCAAAAGCCTCATTACCACTTTTTCTCCATAGTAAGTGGGAAAAGTTGAAACACGGAAGTCAATCTTCCTTCCCAAAAACTTCCCGGAAAAACGACCGTCCTGGGGCTTACGCCTTTCATCTATCTGAATTCTGGAAAGAATTTTAACCCTAGCCACCACGGCTCTATGAATATTCTTTGGTAAAACTAAATCTTTTTTCATGATTCCATCTATTCTATACCTGACGGAAACCTCTTTATCATTGATTTCAATATGGATATCCGAGGCTTTCTTCTCGGCAGCCCCCCGAATTATATTGGAAACAATTTTAGCAATGGGAGCATCTTCCCGGATAATATCCGATTCATCTATGGCGTCTTCTTCCTTCTCCCTCTCTTCGGCCTGGGCATCAATATATTGATCAAGAGCCTTGGAAACCTCCCCCTTAACCCCTTTATAATTTCTTAAAATAAACTCATAGTATTCTCAAGAGATTAAAAAAATTCTGTAGGGCTTTCCAATTTTGGTGGAAACAAATTGCAGAATGGTTTTAGCATTTAAATCCTCCGGATTTAACATCCCAACCTCCAGATAACCATCTTCTGAAAATCCCAGGGGGGCGATTTTGTAACGCTGAACGGATTCCAGAGAAATAATGTCCATTAGTTCTTCCGACAGGGGCTTGGGGCTATCAAAGGGCTTAAAGGGAACATCGGAAAAGTACTCTCTTTTAACCTCAATAATCTTGCTGGCCGGAATCTCTCTTTCCAAAAGAAGTTCATCCAAAGATTTACCGCTTTCTTTTAACCTTTCTTCAATGGAAAAAGCCTCTTCGCTATCAATGATTTTATGTTTAACGAACTCTTCAATTAATGACATGGGAAAAGTTTTTATTTAAATTTGGTTATTCTCCTCCGATTGACCGTCCCCCTCCTCGTTTTCAGAAAGTCCAACGGGCTCAGTCAAAACACTTTTATCCAAAAAAGGGTTATTCTTTCCTTTGGGCTTTTCCGGGATTTCTTTTTCAGAAAAGTCAATCAGATCAAAAAATGATATCAGACTACTGCCGGTATGACCCAAATCCTCTTTAAAGAAAGATTGGTCTATCTCTGTTTCGTTCAATTTATTCAGGGTGGTTAAAATATTAATGGCCACCTCATCATTACCCCCAACCACTCTTTCTTCAACATCAGCGGCCGGTTCATTCTTGGTATAATTATAAACAAAGGTAAAGACGAAAACCAATACAATCGCGATTACCACCTTATTCTTATTTTTTTTTATAAAATCCATATTTTTTTAATTATCTGTTAACCAATAGGCTCTTACCGTAACGGCAAATTTAAAATTATCAACTGTTTTTCCATCGGAGTTTAACTCCTGATTAAAGGAAACGGACGTCACATCCAACAACCTTAGAGATTTTCTTAAATCATTAATAAAATTTTTAAAGTTAGCGTAGGATGAAACGAAGGAAAAAGATAAATCGGTGGAATCGTAATCCTTGGTTCCGGAAACAGCTATAACTCCACCGTTCCCCTTCTGATTGGATTTCATAAAATCTTTGGAAAGAGAAATATCGGCGATTCTAATATTGTTTTTTTTGGCAATTCTATCCAAATCAACTATCAATTCAATATTGTTTATATGGTCCGGCAAAAATTTATTTAATCTGTCCAAATCGCCGTTTTTTTCCAATTCCGCATAAATCTTAGCCAACTTGTTTCTCTTAAATCTAATCTCCTCCGATTTACTGATTTTACTTTCGTAGTCTCTCTTAACTTCCTGCAATTTTTTTATCTCTTGATAGTTTGGATCTATGAAAGTAAAAAATACTCCGATGGAAATTACTATTAATGTTATGGGTATAAATAAATTCATAATACTATTTTAACTAAAATCTTCTGGTTGTAAGAAAGTCTTTATTGACCTTAAAATTCAAATCAAAGACAGACATCCCCTCTCTGGATTTTGTAATATTGGATAGAATCAGCCCGGAAACATTCTTGTTTTCGGCATAGGCCCTGGACTGCAGCTGCAAGTCACTTAAGGCCGGAGCCTCACCGGAAGAACTTACTTCAATATATTGATCCTTTTCAGAAAGAGTCAATCCTTTTAGAGTCACATCTTTCAGGGTCTCCTTCTCCAGGTAAGCAAAAATCGGCAAAATATTATAATGTTTTTTTAGCAACTCCCTGGAGGCTTTGATTTTCCTGCTGACATTAACATATTTTTTGATAGACTCGGTCATGGCTGCACTATCTATAGCCTTTAACTTTTTCAAGCTGATTTCATTACTTTTTTCCAAATCTTTCTTTCACAAATAAACTCCCACACTGCCCACGATGCTGGCCAGAAAAATAATTAGGGAAATCAAAAAGAAAACATTAACCCTTGAACCGGACTTTCTGGTCGGCGCTTTTTTAAATTCATTCTTGGGAATGAATGATGAATTAATAACTTCTACCATAAAAAAATTTTATAGTTTTATTATATACTAAAAAATTGAAAAGAAAAATCGAACTGTTTATAATTCCAAAACCTTATATTTAATAACACAAGCATTCTCTAAAAAGCGTAAAAAATCACCCCTATTCAAAACAAGAGTGCTTGTATTTAAATTGGGGTGCATGGCTACCCTTTCAGCCAAAAATAAATCACGGTCCAAAATAAATTCAATCTCCCCCTCTTCATCGTTGACTCAACCACTGTGCACTAGAAGTGCACAGGTTGCTTTAAGGACTGGAAGTCCTAAATAATAATCTTTCTATTTTACTTCTATTTTGAAAGGGTCGTCTTTTGGTTCTTTTTGTTCAAAATGATGAGC
>JALVSO010000044.1:0-8550 GCA_027024305.1 Candidatus Parcubacteria bacterium
TTATCTTGGCTTCGGCAAAATAAATCTTACCGTGTCTATGATGGTTGTTATCTTTACCCAACCTTAAATCACAAAAAGTCTCCGATTCATTTTTTAAAAGCTTTTCCAATAATTTAATTCTTTCTTCGGCATATTCTTCCAACTGTCTATCTGACTCCATTCCTTTAAATAAAATTTTTACCTTCATATTTTTTACTTTTAACCCCCTTAGGGTACAGTTTAATTTTAACATAAAATTAAAAAAAGACATGCTTCCTCTTAGTCTGCTTTTTTAAGTCTATGTTAAAACATTTTGAAAGAAAAAAGACTTTTTTCTTGTAATAATTATTAAAGAGGGCAATTCTCTCTTTTATAAAATTATAAAGGATTAGAAAATTAAATTAAAGATATGAATAGAAAAAAAATATTTTTATTATCATTGATCGCTTTCCTGTCTTTTTCACCGTTGACTTTTGGAAGAGAGGGCAGTGAGAAAGAAATGAAGGAATTTGAGAGGGGTTCTTTCCTTGAGCGAGGTGAAAAAGAAAATCATGGTTTCTCCGGAAAAATTCAAAAGTTTAGAAAAGAAGGAATGGAGGAAATTGAAAATATCAGGGGAGAAAAAGTTGATCTTATGGAAAAGAGAAGGGTTTTAAAGGAGGAGATGTTGCAAGAACGGAATGAATTTAGGAATAATGCGGCCAAAGAAAAAGAAGAATTTCTAAAAAAGGCTCGAGAATTGGGCCGGGAATTCTCTAAAAAAATGGATGAAGCCAAAAGTGACGAAGAAAGAAGGGCTCTGATGGATGAGTTTAGGAAAAAGAAAGAAGAATTGAGAGAGGAGGTCTTGGAAAAAAGAGATGAATTGAAAGAGGAAAGGGCCTCATACCTTGAAGATCTTTGACCAAGGATAAGAGAGTATTTGAGCAAAAAGTTTAAATTGGTTCTTAGAAAATATGAAGCCTATAAGAAAAGAGCTCAATCACTGAGTGAAAGACTGGATAAAAAAATATCAGAAATTGAGGAGGGGGGAGAGGATGTTTCAGAGTTGAGAAAACTAAAAGCTGAAGCCGATGAGCTTTTAACTCAAGTTAATTCCGATCTTTTAGAAATTAAAAAGAAGATAGAAGATATTTTAAAGGGCAATTGGGATATGAAAGAGTTGAAAGAGAAGGCCAGAGAGTTGAAAGAGGATTTTAAAAAGGCTAAAGCTGATTTGAAAGAATACTTTTCTAAAATCAGAGAATTAATAAAAAAGATAAAAGCCATGGTTAAGGAAGAGGAGGCCGAGCGAAGAAAAGCTATTCAGAACGGCAGCCCGGCAAGTGACAACGGCGAAAGGAAAGGGGTGGTTGATCCAAGTAAAGCTAATGATTGAAATTCAACCAGATCAAATAAGACAAGCAAAACCAGTTAGATTAAAAAATAAAGTCTCTACTTCGGAGACTTTATTTTTTTCTGAAAAAAGTTTATAATGGGCAACAATTATAAATTAATTTAAAAAAATATGAAAAAAGGTATATTATTTTTAGTTTTGCTATTGGTCGTTGCGGGAGGGGTCTATTTCTTAAAAACGAATAGGGGCGCAGATGAGCAAAAAGAGTTGGATAGCAAACCTCCCGTGGTGGTTAACAATGAAGAATCCGAGACTGAGAAGGTGGAGGAGAAATTAAAGAACAGTGATTCCGCAGCCATAGAGGATTTGGAAAAAGACAGCGATGTTTCCGATATAGACAAAGATTTGGACGAGCTGGATAATCTTGACACAGAGTTAGACAACCTTAATCTTTAATTATTTTAAAAAGCCCTTCCGGGCTTTTTATTAAAACATACCGCTCTACACTAAAAACAGCCACATCTTTCACCAAAATTTTGGCATAAAAATCCCAAAAAAGCCTTAAAATATGACTATTAACGAACGAAACGAGAGTTATGGAAAACCGAAATGAAATGAAGCTTTTACATAACCGAGTGAGTGCTGTTAATACGGTTTACCTTATATTTTGCGTTTTTTTAAAATTTTTCTGCTCAAAATTTCGAAGAAATCTGTGGTTTAATTGAGCGGTAGGTTAATAAAATAATTCATCAACCACCTTTTTAACCGTTGAGCCATCGGCTTGGCCCTTCAGTTCTTTCATCAGTTGCCCCATGAGGATACCTTTTTTAGATGGATCATCAATGGACAGCTCCTCTTTTTTTGCCAGGGCTATTTTTCTAATTTCTTCTTCCGGCATCATTTCCGGCAGGTATTTTTTAAGGACTTCCAGTTCGGCACTTTCATTTTCTACCAAATCATGACGACTACCTTCTTTGTATTTTTCAATGGCGTCTTTTCTCTGTTTTTCCAACCTTTTTAAAACTTTCAAGCTTTCTTCCTCGTTCAAATCATCGGTGGGTTTTTTACCTAGAGCAATGGCTTCATTGACAAAAGCGGCCAGGGCCCCCTTTAGAGTATTCTTGGCAATTTCATTATGTTCTCGCATGGCCTCTTTTAAATCTTCTTTGATTCTGTTTTTTATTTCACTCATATTTTTTATTTTATTTCTTTAATTTCGTTTAATAATTCTTTTTCTTCGGGGCTTAATTCTTGTTGGGGTTCAAAGTTTTCAATTTCCTTCAAGAGGACCCTGGTTCTCTCTCTGGAATAGAGGGAGGTGATAATAATACCATTGCCCCGGCCATCAATGAAAGCCACGGAAAAGGATTGCTTGCCCCCAACCCCCATGTCGGCGTAGGGATTATACTTTTTTGACCTGACAATTTTAACATTTTCAAAGGCTTTGGAAATATTTTTGAAATTATTTTCAGCATTTATTTTATGAATGGAAAGAGCATCCAGCTGTTCATTAATCTTTTTAATATCGGAAAATATTTTATCGTTCAATTCAAGGCCGGGAATGGATTCTATGCGTTTTCTCATTCTTCTTCTGGAGAAAAAATTTCAAATTAAAATAAGGAAGACCAGCAACAGAAGAATAAGATTTAAATCGGTGAGATTAAACTCTCCTTCCAGGCCCAGATTTTCCTGCTTAACGAGAGATAAAAAATCTAAAAAGTTATTCATGATAGTACCATTATACCTCTTTGTTTTAAAAAACTCAAAATGTTATAATTGGAAAATGAAAAAGAGAATTTTAATCTTGATTTTATCAATCTCAATTTTTTTAATTTCTCCCGCTATTTTTGCAGAAAAAGGGAGTTTTCAAACCGGAAATGCTGGTGAAGCAAAAACAACAGCGGAACAAAAACAACCCTCGTTTCGGGGCCCCCAAGGGAAGCCTTGGGTTAAGGGGCCAACGGCTCCGCCGCCATCCCATGAAGAAATTTTAAAAATGAGAGGAGTTTATCAAGAAAAGAACATATTTCAAAAAATTTGAGATTGATTTATTTCTTTTTTTAGCTAAATAATAAAAATATATCAATATGTCTTTAAAAATAGGAATAGTGGGCTTGCCCAATGTGGGGAAGTCAACTTTGTTTAACGCTCTGACAAAGAAGCAGGTAGATGCTGAAAATTACCCTTTTTGCACCATTGATCCATCGGTGGGTATTGTAGAAGTACCGGATAGGCGATTGGATGATTTGGCTGAAATGGCCCAGACAGAGAAAAAAATTCCGGCAGTTATTGAGTTTGTTGATATTGCCGGACTGGTACGAGGAGCTTCCAGGGGGGAGGGTATGGGTAATGCCTTCCTTTCCAATATTCGTGATGTGGATGCCATTCTCCATGTTTCCAGAATTTTTAACGATCCGGAAATTATTCACGTGGAGGGAAGAACCGACCCTAAAACCGATATTGAAATAATCAATTTGGAATTGATAGAAGCCGATCGCCAAGTAGTGGAGAAGAGAAAGGAGTCCAATCAAAAGGATTTGAGAAAGGGCTCCAAGGAGGCCAAGATTTTGGAAGGAGTTTTGCAAAAGGTGGAGAAAATCTTGGCAGATGGAAAATTTGTTTCTCAGTTTTTGGATAATTTTTCCGAGGAAGAAAAAAAAGAGCTTAGAAAACTTCAGCTTCTGACATCCAAACCGGTTCTCTATGCCCTGAACAAAGATTCCACCGGAGATAATATTGATGGTGAAGAAAGTGATGACTGGGAAGAATTGATGAATTATTTTCGAGAGAATAATTTTTCCTATATTGTCATTGACGGAAAGACCGAACATGAATTAAATGAATTTGAAGAGGATGAAAAAGCCCTTTATAAAGAAGAAATGGGTTCCCACACCGATGGACTGGATGTTTTAATCAGAAAATCCTATGAATTGCTGGGTCTGATTTCCTATTTCACCGTGGGCAAAGCCGAGACTCGGGCCTGGACCGTTAAAAAAGGGTCAACGGCGCCGGTGGCCGGCAAAGCCATTCACAATGATTTTGAAAAAAAGTTTATTAGAGCCGAGGTCATTTCAGCTCAGGATTTGCTGGCTCTGGGTGGTAAGAAAGAAGCCCGAGAAAGAGGAATGTTAAGAATGGAAGGAAAAGATTATATTGTTCAAGATGGAGATGTTATTGAGTTTCATATTTAATTTAAAGTATAAAAATGATTGAAAGAAAAAATAGAGCTTTTACTCTCATGGAGCTATTAATAGTAGTGGCTATAATTGGAATTTTGGCCGTCACAATGTTTGTGATTATCAAGCCCGGGAAAAAAATAGAGGAAGCCGAAGACGCCAAAGTTATAGCTTCTCTGGCCTGAATTCCGGCCATGGCCACCTTAAAATCATCCGAGCATGGCTTTAAATTTAAAGATGGGTCATGAAGCCTTTGTAATGAGATCAATAGCGAGATTCGCTCTCTTGATGGTTATTCCTGTGCCAGTGATGAAACAAATTATGCAGTGGAGGCCTCCTTGTCCAGCGGCGGATATTATTGTGTTGACTCAAGCGGCTTGAGAAAGGTTCAGAGCGATTCTAAGGGAGAATCAGCCGTTTCTTGCGGCCCCGGAGGCAGTGGAGCCACTTTAACCGTCAGCGGTGGAAATAATCATAAAATAACTTTGGCTAATGGAGTACCTCTTTACCTTTATGATGTTAGAAGTTACTGGACCAATTACTCAAACTTGCCGGGATATTTGATAGGAACCCAGGGGACTGATAAGGTAAATGGAACTCCGGTAACTTTAACCCTTTCGGCTCCAACAACCTGCTATCTTCTCAGAGATAAAAATTGGTGACATCCGGTTAGTACCGCCGGCTGAACCAAGATAGAAAACGGAGATAACATTTATATAGGAGGCTATAATTATATAGGCACGGAAGTCTACGAAAGGGTTCTTGATGGAAGCCACACTTTAGACGTTGATAGTGCCATGTATGCCTGTGCTGTTTAATTCCCGGTAAGAAATTTTAACCTCTAAAAGTTTTGCTTTTATTCATATTCTTTTTTAAAGAAAAAGTTTCTTTCCTTAGTTACTATGAATACGGCTAAAAGAAGGAGAAGGACGGTTTGAATGATTTTAGTATCGGGGTGGGTAGCGAAAATCTCATTGAAATAACCGGCGGTGATATGAAAGACTATGGGTACCAGAATATTGCGATGGGCTTTGTAATAGAGTCAGTTCATTATAATGACGAAGGGGAAAATACTTAGGAGGAAATTAGCTCCGTGAATTCAGCCGGTCTCCACCAAGTTGCTTTGATAGTAGCCCTCTATGCCGGAGAGGGGGATGTGTCAAAGACCCCAGTAAAAAGCGAAAATTATGGAAGTTCAAAAAAGATTGAATTTGTTCCTCAAAACATCGGTTCCATAGGAATGTCAGCCCAATTCTTCCAAGGCCGGAGCCATAATCAAAAGAAATGAAACCGGCAGAATTCCCGATGTGAAAGTATAATGACCGGTTATGCTAAACTGTTCCGGGCTGTAACCGAAAAGCAGGGAAACGGCCTGGGCCAGTAATATGCTGGCCAGCATTAAAAAAGCGGATAGAAATAAATAGAGGGGTTTCGCTTTTCTGATATTTATAATCCGTTGCCATAGGTCCTTTTTTAAACTTGAATCTTTGGCTATCAAATAAAAAGCCACGGCCATGGGTGCCATTAGACCGAGGAGTCCCAGAATTGTTAAAAAAAGCATATTCGGATTTTCTTGGTGGCTGAGGTAGCCGGCCCAAAATCAAAAGAATCAGGGAATAATAGTAGCCAGGGCGTAAAAAATAATCGGGTGCTTATATTTTTTTATTGAATTGTTCATTTTTTAAACTTATTTTATCTATTTTTCTAAAAACCTTTTTTAAGCTCTCTCTGGGCATTTCTAAGGTCATCACGTTTTTTAAGACTTTCCCTTTTATCGTGCTTTTTCTTTCCCCTGACCAGGGCAAATTCTAATTTTAATAAATTTCTGTCGTTTAGATAGATTGATAGGGGAATAAGGGTTAGACGAGAGGATTTCATTTTTTTCTGAATTTCTTTAATTTCACTCCGCTTAACCAGAAGTCGGCGAGGTCTGTCCTTTTCGTACCAGTCGGGAGTGTTTTTTTCTTGATAGGGCGGAACGGAGAAGTTTTTTAAAAATAATTCCGGCAGACCTTTTTTGTTGGTCAAATTTTTTTTCTCGTCATTGTTGGAAATGGAAATAAAAGAACCCTCAAAAGAACCTCTCTTATTTTTCAAAGATTTTACCTCAAAACCATAGAGAGAAATCCCGGCGGAATATTTTTCCAGGATTTCATAATTAAAGGTGGCTTTTTTGTTTTTTAGAATAGTTCTCATAATTGGAGAGATTATAACATATGAATAATTTTTAAACCCCAACTTTTTGTTTTTAGAAAAGGACTTGACAAAAAAAAAAAAACGATTAAAATAGGCTATGGGTTATTTATTTTGTCAACAATAGCCGGTATTCCGGCTGGGAGATAGTAAAATGAGTGAAATTAATGAAGAGAACTCAATTAACGAAGATTTTTTAGTTGGCTTCGTTGTTGGCATGGTCTTCTGCTTTTTGGCGGGGATTTTTATCGCCACCGGCGATGATATTACGGCAGACCAATTGGCAGTGGCCGCTAAAGTATGCGGGGGCTATAATAATATTTCCAAGGTCGATCCTGATGGACCTGATACCTTTACCTGCCTTAACGGAAAAGAATATACTTGGAGCCCTAATCCTCTATTTCTTTCAGCGCAACGACGGCTGGAAGAGAATGAAAGAAAGGAGTTGATCAATAAAAGAAAGGAAGTAATCAACGAAAGGGCTGAATAACCGACCCAACCTTTCACATTTTTGCACGGGCTAAGCGCCCGTGCTTTTTCTTTACTTTTCCTAAAAATAAGATAAACTTTTAAAAGTTTTAAACTGACAGGAGAGAATAATGTGCGACAAAGCTTTGGTGGTAATTGTGCCTATAATTATGATGGCCGTCTTTCTTTTTGGCTATATCAATATGATTAGGCATAAGAAAGTTAGCAAGGAAAATCAGACTTTGAGTAAAAGATATGAACAAGAGGAGGATTTTCGTAGAGCTGTTAAAAAAGGGCTTCAAGAAAAAGCCCATCTTTGGGGCAGGGGGCCGAAAGAGGAGAATATCCCTCTAAAAAAAGCAAGGCTTTCCAGGGAAGAGGAAAGAAAGATAGTTGCTCAAGTTTCAAGGGGAGATGGTTGCTAACATCTTTTCCGTTTCCCCGTAAGCTCTCTCAAATGAGGGCTTTTTTCTTTTACAAAAATTTTTTTATTTTTTCTCAAAAGGTCTTTTTCTTTTGAAAGAATTTTAAAAACTTTTTATCATAGAGAGAATGAGCATCCAAGGAAGAAAGGGCGTGGAGAATGGAAGGGAAGAGGTCTTTATTTTTCCTTTCCAATTCTTTCAAAAGTTCTTTCATTTCCGCTCGAGCCACCGGGGCTTTACCAAAGCAGATGCCGGGACAAAGTTCATTGCCGATGGTTTGAAAATGATTGCTTCGGGCAAATTTAGCCAGTTGTTTTTCACGACAAAAGGCCAGGGGGCGGATAATAACTTGCCCATGTTTATTTTCATAGATGGGAGCCATGGATCTTATTTTTCCATTTTTAAAAATGCCCATTAAAAGAGATTCGGCGGCATCGTCCAGATGGTGACCCAGGGCGATTTTGTTAAAGCCGTTCTCACGGGCATATTGGGTTAGATGACCTCGACGCATGCGGGAAAAGAAAGAACATTTTGAAGAGTCGGGATTGATTTTTTCTTTGCCGATTTCAAAAATGGAAGTGTCATAGATGGAAGCCTTGATATCAAACTTTTTCAGGTTATCAATTTGCTTTTGATAATTTTCCATTTCTCCCATATTGTATTTTATAGTTACGGCCTCAAAATCAAATTTAATGGGGGAGGAGAGTTGAAAATATTTTAAAAGCAAGGCCAGAGTGGTGGAATCTTTACCGCCGGAAAAAGCCAAGAGAATTTTATCTCCGTCCTCAATCATTTCATAGTGATAGATGGCTTGTTTAAAATCCCGAATAAGATGTTTGTGAAATTTTATTTCTTTAAGTAAATCTTTTTTTCTCATGGGGGAATTGTAGCATAATTACAAGTTGTAAGTAATAAGTTGAAGGTTACAAGAGAAACGAGTGCACATTTTTATAGTGGGATGATAGTGAAGGGT
>JALVSO010000044.1:8560-33977 GCA_027024305.1 Candidatus Parcubacteria bacterium
ATTTAAGTTGTTATAATGATTGAGTTATCAGATTAATTAAAAGTATAAAAATATGAAATTTGAGAAAATAAAAAGTTTTTTAAAAAGAATAGGAGAATGTTTAATCATTTTTATAATTTTACTTATAGTAGTATCTTTTTTTATAGATGATAATGGAAATGTATCACCGAGCAAAGAAGCAATAATAGAAAATGTGGATAAAAAGGATCTTAAAACTATAGAAAAGGTAAGTGAAGAAAAATCGACATCAAAACCAGAGAAAGAGCAAAATGAAAAGATAGGAAAAACTTTTACTATAAATCACAAAACAGAATTTGATGGATATAGCACTCCTTTTTTAACTCTATGAGAATCATATGATAATAGAATGAAGACCGGGGAGGTAAAAAGATATGATAAAGTTATATTACTAGATTATGATGAAAAAAATTTTTATTGCAAAATAAAAAAAGACAATAAAAATATAGGATGGTTATTGTGTAACTGATTGGAAGAATTGCCCGAAAATATGAAAGTAGATGAAAAGTTTTAATCTTTTAAACAGAGAAGATGGTACCCAGAAAGGCCATCTTTTTTAAATCAAATTTGGTTTGATTACAAATCTTTATGTTTATGAGGGAAGAGTTATATGGCTTTAGTATATATATAGGCGTGTCGCACAATATACCTTTTGCGACATATATATCATTATCCTTTAAAACAATTTTATTTTATTCATTATTAAAGATAACCTTTCTTCAATCTTTTCAATTATTTATTCTTCTTTTTTCTGTAATATGTTCGTTATAATTTTGATTAAAGTAGATATGTTCCCAAGTTGGCTCTCTTAAACCCTTAATTTCCCGCTTATCATCAATTAGAATATCTCCATGAACCAAAGTCTTGTCTTTGGTAATGATTAATCTCCTAAGACCTTCCTCCCCAAAGTATTCTTTAATTCAATGTCATTTTTCATGGACACAGTAGTCAGATTTTGTTAATGGTGATGTGCAGAAATAAACTTCCAGGCTTTCATCTAGAAACATTTCTTTAACCGCTTCAGTGGCTCCATCTATAGGTTTTAAATTTCTATAAAAGTTTTTTTCTGAAATAAGTTTTCTGCTCTCTTCGGATTCTACAAATAATTTATGAACTCCGAAAGATTTAATATTTTGGTCATTAATTTTTTGATAACCTTTTTTAATAGCTCTATCAATAAAAGCACCGGAGAAATCGGCAATGGTTCCGTCCATATCTATAAGTATTATTTTTTTCTTTTCTGCCATATAAACTATCCTTTAATCAATCCTATTTTGCCTTGATTCAATTTATTTACATACTTACCGGAAATGAGCTTAACGGTGGCTATTCTGGCTCCACATTGCGGACAAAAAATATCGGTATTTTCATCTGCATAATTATTGATAAAAACCCCGCTATAATCCTTGCTTATCCTGTCTCTATGGACTTTGACCAATCTGCGTCCAGATCCTTTTTTATATTTTAAGAGTTTCAAACCGCAACTACAGTATATTTCCAAATGTCTGGCCTTTTGGTTTCTTTTCATTTAAAATTTATTTAAAATATGCATCAACAATATGATGCATAAATAAACTGGCATTAGTCATTGAATTATTGAAAGCGTGTTTAAAGCTTTTCTCTATCATGCTCTCCTCCAAACCGAAAAGTCTGGCAGAGATAAAAAGAATTACCAGGAAGAAAAAAACTAAAATTCAGGTCACTATATCTCCCCTGTTTCAAAATATTTTTTTGACATTTTTAAAGTGTCGCACAATATATTAGCTTAATTAAAAATTGAGTTTCAAAAATCTACAATTTTAGCTCATAGTTCCGCCGGATCCAAATTAAAATAAGCCAGAATGAAGATAACCGCTACTACTACGACGACTTCCTTAATAATACCTCTTTGTAATTTCAAATTTTTTTTCATATTTTTAAATTTTTTTAACGGGCTTGATAACTTTTTCTTGGTATTTCAAATTATCTTTTGAAAATAACCGGCTTGAAAAAATAAAAGTGACAACAAAGAAAGCAATAGCTAACAAGTATAATCACTTTTTATATTTTCTTAGCATAAAGAAATTTTAACAAAAAAAGAAAAAAGTTCCAATACTTTTCATTGTAAAAAGAAGGGCTGTAAAATGTTCATATTGTTTATCTTAACATTTTTTTAAAAAAATACATTTCCGGAAAATTTTTGAAAGGCGGGTTTTTACGACCGAATTTTTAATTTTAAGCCCCACAGGAGATACACATAGATGGGTCATCATCATCAATCACTTTCATCTTTTCCAACATTTCTTTTCTGGTATAACCTCCGTATTTGGCCCTTTCTAAATCTTCTTGTCCCTTTGTCACTTCATTAACAACGGGAATATCTTTAGAGCTTTTATCTCCTTCTTCTTTTTTCTCTACCGGCACTTCTCCGGTTTTTTTCACTGTAAATTTAATGGCATCCCGAGCGGCCTGGGTTCTTAGATAATACATTCCCGTTTTCAAACCCCTTTCCCAGCCATAGAAATGCATGGAGGTAACCTTGGGGAAATTGGCTCCCACCATATGAATATTCATTGATTGGGTTTGATCCACGAAAGGTCCTCGTTCGGCGGCCATATCAATAATAACTTTCTGAGAAATCTCCCAAACGGTTTTATAGATATCTTTAATATCTTGAGGAATTTCCGGAATGTTTTGAATGGAACCGTTCTCGGCCATCATCTTATTTTTCATTTCCGGCCCCCAAAGTCCCAAATCAATCAAATCTCTCAAAAGATGTTTATTGACCACAATAAACTCTCCCGACAGAGTTCTTCGCAGATACATATTGGAAGTAAAAGGTTCAAAGGATTCATTGTTACCTAAAATCTGAGCGGTGGAGCCAGTGGGCATTTGAGCCACAAAAAGAGAATTTCTCAAGCCTTGTTTTTTAATTTTCTTTTTTAGAGCATCTCAGTCCCAACGACCGGAAAATTTGGTTTTCTCCCTCTTGTGGTCATATTTTTCCATCTCCTCGTCCCACATATCAAATTGCAGAACACCCTTGGAAGCCGGACTGCCCTCATAGCTTTCATAGGTTCCCTTTTCCTTGGCCAGCTCCGTTGAGGCACTCAGAGCTCCGTAGTAGATGGTTTCATAGATTTCCCGATTTAATTTCATAGCCTCCTCGGAGTCAAAGGGAATTTTCAGCATAGCCAGAACATCGGCCAAGCCCTGAATACCGATACCCATAGGGCGATGTCTTTTATTGGACCTTTCAGCCTCCTTGGTGGGATAAAAATTAACATCAATAACCTTGTCAATATTTCTGGCCACCACCCGGACTATTTCAAAAAGCTTATCAAAATCAAATTCCTTCTTGCCCTTATTTTCTTTTAGAAAACGAGAAACGGCGATGGAAGCCAAGTTACAAACGGCCGTTTCATCTTTATCGGAATACTCGGCAATTTCGGCACAGAGATTGGATGATTTAATAACTCCCAAATTTTTCTGGTTGGTTTTTCGGTTGATGGCATCCTTGTAGAGCATATAGGGCGTTCCGGTTTCAATTTGAGCTTCCACGATTTTAAACCAAAGTTCCTGGGCCGGGATTTGCTTGATAAACTTCCCTTCTTTTTCATATTTTTCATAGAGCTCTTTAAATTCCTCCCCGTAAACATCGGAAAGTCCTCGGGAAACATTGGGGTCCATCAGGGATCAAACCCCCTCTTCTTTTACCCTTTCCATAAAGAGGTCCGGCACCCAAAGGGCGTAGAATAAATCCCTGGCTCTAAACTCCTCCTTACCGTGATTTTTCTTCAGGTCCAAGAAGTCAAAAATATCGGCATGCCAAGGCTCCAAATACATGGCAAAAGAACCCTTTCTCTTTCCCCCACCCTGATCCACATAGGATGACGTTTCATTAAAATTTTTCAGCATTGGCACCAAACCGTTGGAACGGCCACCGGTTCCTTTAATATAGGAACCCTTGGAACGAATATTGTGAATGTGAACACCCAAACCTCCGGCGTATTGGGAAATTTTAGCCACTTGCTTTAAGGTGTCATAAATTCCGGAAATGGAATCTTCCTTCATGGCCACCAAAAAACAGGAGGAAAGTTGGGGGTTGGGCGTTCCGGCATTGAAAAGGGTCGGGGTGGCGTGGGTGAAATATCTCTTACTCATCAATTCATAGGTTTCAATGGCGGAGTCTATATCTTCCCCGTGGATACCGATGGCCACCCTCATAATCATTTGTTGAGGGGTTTCCGAGATTTCCTTATTTCTCTTTAAAAGATAGGATCTCTCCAAAGTCTTCACGGCAAAGTAATCCAAATCAAAATCTCGATCGTGAATAATGGCTCCGCCCAATCGTTCAGCGTTCTTTTTTATAATTTCATAGACCTTTTTTGAAATCAAGGGAGCCGGCTCATTGGTTTCCGGATCAATATATTCATAGAGCAGTTTGGCATTTTTGGCAAAATTTCTTTCAACGGTTTTATGTAAATTATCAACGATAATGCGAGAAGCCAAAATGGAATAATCCGGATGGTCCACGGCCTTGGAAGCGGCTATTTCCGAAGCCAAATTATCAAGTTCCCGAGTGGTCACTCCATCATAGATCCCCTCAATGGTTTTTTGGGCTACGGCTTCATAGGAAACATGCTTGGTATCCAAGCCGTAGGATAATTTTCTGAGTCTTTCCAGAACCTTATCAAAGGAAACCGTTTCTTTTCTTCCATCTCGCTTAATTACATACATGTTCATATTGCTCTATTTTAATTATACTTTTTAATTTTTTAGAAATCCGCATCCAAATCAAATTTTCTGGATGACACTTCATTCTCTTTGACCCCGGCCTTTTGATATTCGGCCACCTTCTTTTCAAAGAAATTGGTCTTTCCCTGAAGAGAAATCATATCCATAAAGTCAAAGGGATTTTCCGAATTGTAGGCCTTAGTGTATCCCAGTTCCAGAAGCAGACGATCGGCCACAAATTCAATATACTGCTTCATTTGAGCGGCATTCATTCCAATAAGAGAAACCGGAATGGCCTCGGTTACGAATTCCTTTTCAAAATCCACGGCCGACATAATAATTTCTTTAACTCTCTCTTCGGGCAATCGATTTTTTAGATGATTATTGTAAAGGAGACAGGCCGTGTCGGTATGAATCCCTTCATCACGGGAAATTAACTCATTGGAAAAAGTCAGTCCCGGCATCAGACCTCTCTTCTTTAATCAAAATAAAGCGGCAAAAGAGCCGGAAAACATAATTCCCTCAACGGCGGCAAAAGCCACCAATCTCTCGTGAAATGATGGTGATTTAATCCATTTCAAAGCCCACTTTCCCTTCTTCATCACCGAAGGAATGGTTTCGATGGCATTAAACAAAGTATTCTGCTCTCGGGGGTCCTTAATATAGGTATCAATTAAAAGAGAGTAAACTTCCGAGTGGATATTTTCTATCATTATTTGAAAACCATAGATGGCCCTGGCTTCCGGGTACTGGACTTCCTTCATAAAATTAGCGGCCAAATTTTCATTAACAATACCGTCAGAGGCTGCAAAAAAGGCCAAAACGTAGGAGATAAAATGCCTTTCGTCATCGTTCAGCTTTTTCTCCCAATCATCAATATCTTGAGATAAATCAATTTCTTCGGCCGTTCAAAAAGATGCCTCAGCCATTTTGTAAAAATCTCAAAGGTCCGAATGTTCTATGGGAAAAATAACAAATCTCTTTTTATTTTCCACCAAAAGAGGCTCTTGACTCTCATCAAAAACAATCGGATTGTCCCAAAGATTAATTTTATCAACACACAAACCTCCCGAGGCGGATGTTAAAACCACTCCATCTTCATTGGTCTCAAAATTTTTGTTACTCATACTTTATATTTTAAAATAAAATTCTATAATATTTTATTTTTGATAATCTTTTGTGGCCCTAATTTTAGCACAGAAAAAGCTCCTAAAAAAATGTGATTTTTTAGGGCTTTTTTAGACTTTTCCACTGATTTTGTGAGCAAAAAAAGGTCGCCTTCTCGGCGACCTCTTTTTTCTGTTTTCGAATTTCTTTAAACCGAATGCAAATATTCCCTAACGGAAATTTGGGCATTGATTTTTCTAATCAAATCAATAGCCACGGAAACCACAATCAAAATGGAAGTACCTCCAATGAATAGATATTGATTTCCGGTAACCTGGGCTACGATAATCGGCAAAATAGCCACCGAAGCCAGGAACAGTCCCCCGAAGAATGTTACTCGAGTGGTAACCTTTCCAAGATATTCTTCCGTATCTTCGCCCGGTCGCACTCCCGGAATATAGGTTCCTCCTTTGGCCAAATTCTCCGCCATTTTCTTTGGATCAAAGGTGACCGCCGTGTAGAAGAAAGTAAAGAAGAAAACCAAAATAAAGTAAAGAGTTCCGTAGAGCCAAGGGTCTTGAGATATGTTGGCTGCCTTTTCTAACCAGGAAGGTAAATCTATTCCTTCCATCTCTTGCAAAAATTGTAAAATCATCTGGGGGAAAGAAATCAGAGAAACGGCAAAAATAATCGGAATCACCCCGGCCTGATTTAATTTGATGGGGATGCTTGACTTTATGGCCTGGGCTCTGGCTCCGGCTCGAGCAGCTCTGGCTTGATGCACCACCACCGGCCTCTCAGCCTCGGTTACATAGACAATGGCATAAATTATCAAGATAAAGACCGCTAAAATACCTATATACATTGGTAACTTAGTTGGGTCAAGAGAAACTGTCTCATATAAACCTTTGAGCTTTCCCGGCATGGCTGAAACAATTCCACCAAAGATAATCAATGATAGGCCGTTACTAATTCCAAACTCAGTAATCAATTCTCCGATTCACATCAAAAAGACTGAACCGGCCACGGCCAAGGTTACGGCAAAAGCTTTATCGGCACTTGTGACATCGGTCAAATAACCCTGGGATTGCAAAAGGGCCAAAAAACCGATGGCCTGGATGACCGCCAGGGGCACCGATAGCAGTCTGGAATAATTGGCAATTTTTCTCCTTCCGGCTTCTCCGCCCTCCTGCTGCATTTCTTTGAGCTTGGGGAAGGACATGGTTAGAAGTTGCATAATAATGGATGCCGTAATATAGGGCATCACTCCCAGCATTACCAGAGATAGGGATGAAAGCCCTCCTCCGGAGAAAAGGTTCACCATCCCCAAAAGTCCATTGTTCTCAAAGAATTCTTTCAATCTATCAACATTGATATTTGGTAGAGGAACTGCGGCAAACAATCGAAAAATCAGAAAGCCAAAGAAAATGAAGAGAACTCTTTTTCTTAGAACTTCATCGGTAAAGATGAATTTTATTTTTTTAAAAACTGTTTTCATATTTTTTAATAATTAGAAAAGGAACTATTTTACGGTTCCTCCGACTTTTTCCACCTTTTCCCTGGCTGTTTCAGAAATGGCCAAACCGACGATGCTTAGCTTTTTACTGATTTCACCATTGGCCAAAATTTTAATCTTTGGCAATCTCCCTCTTTTCATATCAACCAATCCGACCTTATTCAAACTTTTGGCATCAACGGTATCACCATTGGCAAAAGCTTTGTCCAGCTGGCTGAGATTAACGGCAAAATATTTATTGATAATAGATTTATTTTTATTTCCATGAACACCGTGACCTCTCAATTTTGGAAGCTTCTTAATGACATCTCGTAAAGCCGGACGGGTGGAATTACCGGCTCGGGCTTTTTGTCCTTTCATACCGGCTCCGGAAGTCTTCCCCCGCTTTCCTCCCCGGCCGACCCTCTTGGAGCTTCTGTTTTTATTGTCTCTTTTTATATTATTTAACTGCATAATCCTTTTATATTAATTACTCTTTAGAAGTGGCTTCCTTATTTTCTTCTTTTTTTCCTTCAGTCTTGTTAAAACTTTTTTTTCCGGTAAAGGCTCTCGGTTTAAAATTTCTCTTCTTTCTGTCAACCGGTGTCAAACTGACCTCTACTTTTTCAGAGAATGGCTCCAAAGCCATTATGGTAGCCTTGGCGTTATTGATATGATTCTTGGACCGAGAGAGAATTTTAGCTCCGGCTTCTTTTACTCCGGCAAACTCCAAAATGTCCCTGACCGCCCCACCGGCAGCCAAACCCTTACCGGTAACCGGTCGGATAACCACCTCCGATGATTTGTACTTGGCGGTCACATCATGGGGTAAAGAACCATCCTTCAATTTAACTCGGACCATATTTTTTTTGGCATTCCTGACCGCCTTTTCAATGGCCAAGGTGGTGTCATTGGACTTTCCCATTCCCAGGCCAACTCTACCCTTCTTATCTCCCACAACCATGGCCACGGAAAAAGAAAATCTTCGTCCACCGGCCATAACCCTGGTCACTCTTCTTAGGGAAAGAATTTTTTGTTCAAATTCCGGTTTTTCTCTCCTAAAAGCCGGCCTTCTTTTCCTAAAATTCTTTTTAAATTTTCTTTTTTCTTCACCCTTCTCCTTCCTTTCTTCACTCTTTTCGGCACCCTCTGTTTTTTCAGGGGCTTCCGCTTTATCGGTTCCCTCGGTAGCTGCTTCAATATTTTCAGCAGCTTTCTTTTCTCCTGTTTCCTGTGGAGTATCGTTCACTTCCATTGTATTTTCTTCTTTTTTTATTTCGTCTGTCATATACTTTTATTTATTATAATTTAACTCCTCCCTCTCTCAATCCCTCGGCAAAGGCGGCCACCCTTCCGGTATAGTTATTGCCACCACGATCAAAAACACCTTTTTCAATTTTAGCATCAAGAATTTTCTTAGCCAAAGCTTTTCCGGCCTCTTTTGATTTTTCAACCTTGGTTCCGTTCTTAAATTCTTTGGTGGAAATTGACATTAGAGTCTTTCCCGCTTCATCATCAATCACCTGAACAAAAAGATCGGTGTTGGATTTGAAAACGGAAATTCTCGGTCGCTCCTCGGTTCCGGAAATAACGGATCTTATTTTTTTATGCCTTCTGATTCTTTTTTCTACTTTTTTATTTTTCATAATACACTAAATTAGCTTATTAAACAGCCCTCTTACCTTCCTTCCTCTTAACAACTTCATCGGCATATCTAATACCCTTACCCTTATAGGGTTCCGGCTTCTTGGTAATTCTAATTTTTGAGGCAAAAAGACCGACTTTTTCTTTATCAATTCCGGAAACCTTAATATTGTTTTTTTCCACTTCCACCTCAATACCTTCCGGAATTTCCAATTCCACATCGTGGGAAAAGCCGACAGAAAGAGTAATTTTCTTTCCATTGACTGCGGCCCTGTAACCGACCCCTTCCACAATCAATTCTTTGGTAAATTTTTCATTTACTCCTTGAATCATATTCCTGATGTGAGAAGCGGCCGTACCCCACATGGCCCTGGCAAACTTTGTATTATTAATCGGTTCCACCAAGATACCATCGTCATTCTTTGAAATTTTAACAATATCATTAAATTCCCTCTTCAATTCCCCCTGAGGTCCCTTAACCGAAACGACTGTGCCATCTATCTTGACTTCGGTTCCGGCCGGCACCTCTATGATTTTTTTTCCAATTCTACTCATTTTAATTTTTTATTTTAAATACTTCTTTGTATTTAGCTTACACTCATTTTTGAGTTACAGCTCTTTATAATTTTCCTATCAGATTTTGAATAAGGGCTCTCCCCCAATCTTCTCTTTCCGAGCCACCTTGTCGGTAATAATTCCCGATGGTGATGACAAGAACATCACTCCATGACCATATTTAACCGGCAGAATATCTCGATAGCCGTAATAAATTCTCTTTGAAGGTTTTGAGATTCTCTTAACATCGGTGATTTTGGAAACTCCCCTCTCATCATAGAGTAGAGTGATTTTTAATCTCTTTTTTACCCCATCTCCTTTAAGAACTTTATAATCTTCAATATATCCTTCTTTTTTCATTGCATTAAGAATTCTTTCCTTCAAATTTGAATGGGCTACCACCAAATCAGGTTTTTTAACCATTGTGGCATTCTTAATATTAATGATTAATTCTGAAATTCTATCATTCATATTTTAATTTTATAATTAATAATTTCTCCCTTTTACCAAGATGATTTTTTAACTCCCGGCACCTCTCCCCTGTTGGCCATCTCTCGGAAACAAACTCTGCACAAATCAAAATCTCTCATATAACCATGAGCTCTTCCGCATTTGAAACATCGATTTACGGCCCTTACCGGAAATTTCGGTTTTTTATTCGCCCTTGCGATTACTGATTTTTTTGCCATATTCTACATTAAACAATTACCGCAGAAGATCGGACAAGACCAACCCTCATCGGTAATTAAAAAATTTATTTTAATTGATAAATATTTCGATTAAAATTAATTAATCTAATACTTTCATTTTCCAAATCGGAAACGAAAAATGGTAGTTTCGCTCATGTGCTTCAAAAGGTTTTTTGAAGTTCTGAAAAAACGACTTTCCAATTTCCAATTAAGTTTTGAAAATATTTGCCAGATTATATCAAAAGAAATGCTTTTTTGCAAAAAAAAACACAAAAATCTTTGTGAGCAGAAAAGGGGGGCTTTGCCCCCTTTTTTCCGATACTCAGCGCTATCCCTAGCCGGAAGTGGAAGAGGAGGTGCCGAGCCCAACAGGTCTCTCCATAATTATTTTAGTACCATCTTTCCTTATAATACTAATACAAATAAGTGCCAGGATTACCAGAAAAAATAAAATTTTCTTCATTTCCAACCTCCGATTACTCTATCTAGTCTTGCGTTACCTTAACATATACTTATAAAATGTCAATGTGTAAAATTCTCAATTTTTATTTTTGTGATACAATCCCCCTATGACTAACATAGAATATATTTTACTTTCCGTTCTGGCAGTATCCCTAATATCTCTAATCGGAATTTTTACCATTTCCTTAAAAGAGAATTTATTAAAAAAAATCTTACCTCTTTTGGTAGCTCTTTCCACCGGTTCTCTTTTGGGAGGATTTTTTATGCATATTTTACCGGAACTAGCCGAAGAAAATTTTGATTTTAAAATTCTCTCTCTATTTATTCTGACAGGTATTTTTATTTTCTATTTTATGGAAAAATTAATTCACTGACATCACCATCACACCGAAAGTGAATCTGCCCATTGCTCTACCTGTCAGGACCAGAAAATAAAACCGGTGGGTTATATGATTTTATTTTCCGATGGCTTCCATAATTTTCTAGACGGAATTATGGTCGCCTCGGCCTATCTGGTTGATATTAAACTTGGTATCATTGCCACCATTCTGATTATTCTCCATGAAATTCCCCAGGAAATTGGAGACTTCGGAGTTTTGCTCCATGCCGGTTTTAAAAAGAAACAGGCTCTGGTTTTTAACTTTCTTTCGGCTCTAACCAGCTTCCTAGGAGCCTTTCTGGTAATTCTCTTTAATCAAAGTTTCGAAAATCTTTCTCTCTTCCTAACGGCCATCGCTGGCGGGGGTTTCCTATATATTGCCCTGGTTGATTTAATTCCCGAGCTTCACAGTCATAAACATAGCAAAAAAAGCCTGAGTCTGGAAATCATTTTTGTCTTTCTGGGACTAGCTTTAATGTATCTGCTAACTTTTGCTGAAAAGTTTTTGGGATAGCTCAAAAAAGTAAGAAAATCAAAAAAGAACGACGAATCGTTCTTTTTTAATTGCTCTGATATAAGCCGGGTTATGTTCTCCCGAAGGAGTGGTGAAATTTATCTGTGTTTTTTGTTGCCAAAAAACTTTAGCGGCTCAGTAGACAATAATGTCAACTACGGCCTTGCTCGGCGGTGGGAATTTAGCCGTTTCACCCCTCGCCTTTCGACGAGGGCTAACCCCGAAAGGTCGTTGGTAGATTGCTCTCCAACCGTCTCTGCTCGCATCCCTCTTTCCCGAAGGAAAGGTTGGCTGTTAACCAACACCGTTTTTCCAAGCCCGGACTTTCCTCCCCGTCCAAAAGACGGAGTATCACCAAATCAGAGCTTTTTCATTATAGGCTTTTTTCTTAAAAAGTAAAGATAGAAAGTGTAATTAAAAGTAATACCATTTCCAAAAAACTCTATCTCATGACAGCGCCTATTTTCCAAAAATTTAACCCCCGACTTCATGAAAAAGCCTTGATTTAGATTACTAAACCTTCATTTTTTCATTTTGACGGGAATTAAATTTTTGAAAACTATGCGCAGAGCTTTTTTGGAAATGGTATAAACATAATAATCAAACCAAACCAAGTACTATGATATATCATTATGTCATAGTATCAGGTTTAATATTTTCTTATATTTAAATTTATCAGCTTGCCAGTCAGATAAAAAATCTAACTCGCCCACCGGACGAGTTAGATTCAATATGAACTTTTTAAAAAACTACTCCGCATTTTTCAACAATCTTTCTTCCGCCTTTCTCCAATTAACTATTTGCCAAAACTTTTCCACAAACTCCGCTCTTCTATTTTGATAATCTGGATAATAGGCGTGTTCTCAGACATCCAAATTCAGAAGCGGATTAACATCCCCGTTTCTTTCAATCATAAAATCCATTCGCGGTGATTCCTGATTGAAGGATTGATGGATTTCCAGAAGGTTTAGGTTGGGGTTCTCCACCAACCAAACTCACCCGGAACCAAAAAGCGAAACGGCCTGCTTTTCAAATTCTTTTTGGAGATTTTCAAAGGAACCGAAAGACTTATTAATAAGCTCAACCATTCTTTCTCCCATGCGAGTATCATCGGAACCAACCGGTGCCATGGACTCCCAGAAAAATTGATGATTGAAATAACCGCCTCCGTGATTTTCCACCTCCTTGGGGTAATCGGAAATATGGGCAAAAATCTCATCAAGACTTTTATCTTCCAAACCGTATTCTTCAATAGCTATATTAAAATTTTTGGTATAGGTTGCATGGTGCTTGCCATAGTGCAACTCCAAAAGCTCTTTGGAAATAACCGGTTCCAAAGCATTTGTTTCATAGGGTAATTCTTTTAATTTAAACATGCTTCTATTTTAGCATTTTCCCGGAAAAGATAAAGCCGCATAAACAATCATGCGGCTTTTTCTCTTTTAATTTCCCTCCTTTTTCTTCTTATCTTCTTGATTCTTTCTAATTCCTTGGCAACTTGGTTAGGAAAAAGATTAAAAAGATAATCAAATTTCTTTTCTAATCTCTTCTCTTTTGCTTTTAGGGTACATATATCACCCTTATACTCAACTGGGATATAAACATATTCCCCATCTTTTACTTGGAAGCCAACAACTAACTCCCCCCATTTTCTGCTTTCATAAATTATTACATCCTTTTTTCTAATTTCTTTTCCTTCTTCTGAATTTATGTAGTCTATATATAATTCAGGCATCATAATGCCTCCCAAAAGATTAACTTCCCCTACTTTATCAAAACAAAACAATAAAGTCAACTACTTGTCAAATATATTTTCATTATAGTAGGAAGCAGCATTTCAAAGCATTCAAGAATTATAACCATTATCATAGCCGGCCCTTTTTTGCTCCCCCACTTCAAATCTTCCATAGGGCTTATAAACTGAACATCAAGTGCAAGTAAAGGCCTGATATCAAAATCTCAGCTTATCTTTAGTTACCGGCTCAAGCTTTAACACTTTCTCAATGGGCAAACTTGCTTCAAAACCTTCTCTTAAAATAATTTTGGAATTGCTCTTTTTGGCCTCATCGATGGCTTTATTTAAAAAGTCAATTTTCTGAGAAGCTTTTTTTAAAGTTTTATTGATTACTGCATAGGGATGATTATCCGGACCATCTTTAAAAGGAACAAAATTTCAGGCATAGTGAGAAGGATAGGACATGGGAGCCACGGCATCAAAATAAAGCAAAGCTGATTCTAATATCTGACCGATGGTGACATCATCATTATTGACAGCAACCTGCCCAAAAACATCAACAGATATTTTAATTTCCGGAAACTCCTTTCTTAATTCTGAAGTAAAATAATTAAAAAAGTTATCCAGAACTTTGGCTCTCCCTCATTTTTTATCTTTTTCTAAAATATCATTTGAAAATGGATAGTAAATATCTCCCATGGGCCCATCGGTGGGAAATCTGACATAGTCAAGATTAATTTCATCAAAGCCCAAAAGATAGGCTTCTTTGGCAATCTTTAGATTATAATCCCAAACCTCTTTGGAGCCCGGATCAACCCAGGTTTTTCCTTTATAATCTTTTCAAATATCTTTTCCGTTTGCTTTTTTAACAGCCAAATCAGGCCTTTGTTTAGTTAAAGCTTTGTCTTTAAACAAAACAATTCTCCCAATAACATATATCTCATTTTGGTGTAACTTTTCAATTAATTCTTTGGGCTTTCTGAGCATCAAATCTCAACTTAGCTTAATCTCCTTAAAACCGTATTCCGGGATTTTTAAATAGAGCTGACCGTTGGTTTCTTTAATATCAATAACCACGGCATTGATTTCGGTTTCCTTCGCCAAGCGAATTAATTTTTCTATTTTATCCTTTCGAGACGCACCATAGGCTGAATAGTAAACGGCCCTTAGGGGTTCCGGGGTTTTTAAGTGCTCAACTCTATACCTCTTACAAATAGGATTGGGTAAAAAGAAATCTAGATTTTTGATACAGTCCAAAGGTTTTTTCTTTTTTAAATCGCAGTAATTTTCTGAAAAATCTACGATCAGAAGCTCACAACCTTGCTCAGCCAGCCTTTGAGAATTTTTCAAAAAAATTTCTTTTTGAATTCTCTTTTTTTTCTCCTGTTTACTTTCAAAAATCCTGATGAGAAAATCATCTCCGTTGGCTTTAACCTCCAATTTATTTCCCCCAACAAAAGCAAAAAAGATAACAATTAGAGCAAGAAGAAAAAGGAGGCTAAAATAAAAAAAAGGTCTTGGGCGGGTATTGGAATTATTTTTTCCGTCTTTTTTATTCACCAAAAAATTATAATATAAAGCTTGCTTTAAGTAAAGTCTTAATTATCAATAAATGGTTAAGCTAAGGTCAAAAACTCAAAAAAGATAATAAATTAACGCCTTCCGTTGTTTTTTCTGTTACGATTATGAAACCACCTTTATAATCAAATAATAAAGTAAAGAAAAAATAAAAAGAAGGAGAAAAAAACATCCGCACACCGGTATGCGGACAAAAACCTCAATAACCTGTTATGCTTCATAATAAATAAGTTTAAAAGAGCGATTCCTTTTCGTAAAAGAACCACCCATCCCGTCATTGTGATCTTTAAATCTTTTCTCTAAATCTGAAGTGCTACCAACATACAATTTACCATTTTTTTGACTTTGTAAAATGTAAGTGTAATACATGTTACCGGACTTGGACTCGAACCAAGATTAACAGGACCAAAACCTGTCGTCCTACCATTAGACGATCCGGTAATAGGAAATATTGCTTGTATTTCCGCTTTTTTCGACACTTTTATTCCTCCAAGCATTCGGAATAAAAGTAAGGTGTCAGGGACGACTCAAATAGGCATTTTTCTCCAGCACCATTTTTGTAAAAAGATAAAGATGTAAAATTCATATTTTTTTATTTTATAGATACTATCAATGAAACTAAACCTTTCTAACAAAAATGGTGCTGGGTCAAAATCCCTCATCGCCCTCCAAAATTCACAAAATTTTCCCTATCGGAAAAATTTTGGAATTTTGCGGGCGAAGGAATCGGCGCCGGTTCTAAGCTCATCAGCTCCTCCGTTTCACTCCGGAGCTTCTTTGCTAAGAACCCGCTGCCCCGACGCGGGGGCGCCAAGCACCACTTTTGAAAAACATAAAATTAAAACTTATTTTTTTAATATTGCAAACTGATGTTCTAAAACTTTTTGTTATTACAAAAGTGGTGCTCGGCATAGCCCCGCTTTTTTCGATTCCCTCATCCCCCTCCAAAATTCACAAAATTTTCCCTGTCGGAAAAATTTTGGAATTTTGCGGGCACGGAATGGGGGAATCGGTTGCCCAGCATGGGTCGGAAACACAACCACACCCCGACCTCATGCGCGCAACCCCGCCGGGCGGACATAACTTTTGAAAAACATACTCCCTTCGGTCGTTGTTTTTCAAAAAGTTATATTGCCGCCCTTTTTTCGATTCCCTCATCGCCCTCCAAAATTCACAAAATTTTCCCTGTCGGAAAAATTTTGGAATTTTGCGGGCGATGAGGGAATCGAACCCCCAATGTGGGTTTTGGAGACCCAAGTTATACCATTTAACTAATCGCCCAAAAGAAACAAATTATTTTTTTGTTTCTTTGTAAATTTCATGCTTTCTGGAAATTGGGTCATGCTTTTTTAACTCCAGCTTATCAGCCACCGACTTTTTATTTCTGGTGGTATATCTGATATGTCCCGTTGCCGTTGACTTTATTTTTACCAAATGTTTTTGTGACATAATACCCAGTATTTTACTGGAAAAATAAAAAAAATCAACCTAAAACAAAACTCACATCTACACAATCTCCAATAATCATTCAAATTTAACATACAAACTCAAATACATTAAAAATTTCTTTAAAACTTTTTTTAAGGCTTTTTGGGAATTTTTATACCGAGATTTTGGTGAAAGTTTTAGTTAAACTTAGAATATACTTCATTTGTAGCTTAATAACTTTTTGAAAACAATTGCACATCCTATTTTTAAAAAAGGAAAAGCTTTCTTCATAAAGACTTCTCATCATTTTTTTCATTCCTCTGAAACTTCATTCGGTAAACCCTTCTCCCTTCCTTTTCCTTCATCTCCTCCCAATAAGTTTTTACTCCCCATAAGGGCTCGACAAAAGTTTTGATTTTAAAATAACCGTTTTTTCTGATAATTTTCTTCGTTCAATTAAAGAGCTTTTTTTGGTCAGTTTGAAAAACAATCTCCGTTTCCGAAGGGAGCCAATCTTGTAATTCCTTTAAAAAATCCGGATTAATCACTCTCCTTTTATGGTGTTTTTTCTTAAATCAAGGGTCTGGAAAGTTAATAAAAATTTTTTCAACTTTTACTCCTTTCCGAATACTTTTTTCTAAAATATTTTTTAAATTTCGTCCAGCGTCTCCCCCAAAGACTCTAACATTTTCCTTCTCTGCAAAGAGCTGTTTCAGATAATTTTCAAAGGGTTTTCTGATTTCAAAAAAGATAAAATTTTTTTTATCGCCAAATTTGTCCAACAGACGAGCCCCAAATTCGCCGCGATAAGCTCCAATATCCACAATGATGTTTTTCCCATTTTCAAAACCGTCAAAATCGTATTCATCACGATAGGCCAGAGGATTAACATGATTTCTGATCCTTTTGGGAGTTTTTAATTTATCCATCTTTTTGTTTTTAAAAAATTAAAAAAATCTATGGTCAGATTATACTATATCTTAATTAAATGCCAAAAAAATTTACAATCCATTAAAGAAAAATCTATAGAAATCTCTTTAGAAAGCTCCTACGGTGAATCTGACAAAAACCATGTTTTTCTATGGCCTCCATGTGATCTTTGGTGCCGTAGCCTTTATGTTTTTCAAAAAGATATTGGGGTCATTTCAGGCCGTATTCTTTCATCTTTCTATCCCTGAGAACCTTGGCCGTAACCGAAGAAACGGCTATGGCAAATTCTTCTTCATCCCCCTTGATTATGGTTTCTTGGTTTTGATATTTTTCTTCCGCCCTTAAACCACCGTCCAGCTTTATCTCGGAATTGGTATGGTTAATATCTTCCAAATACTTGTTTTGAAAAATATTTTTTAATCCCCGATTTAGAGCCTTTTGAATAGCGGGAACGATACCAACTCGGTCAATATCGGAGGCGGAAACAAAAACCACCGAAGAAAAAAGTTTTTTCTTATTTTTCAGTTCTTTTATTTTCCGAAAAAGCTCTTCTCTTTTTTTCTCGGTTAATTTTTTAGAGTCATTCATGCCAACCAAAATTTCTCTCAATTCCCCTTCTCTATCTTTCTCAAAACAGGTTACACAGACAGCCACCGGCCCGGCCACCGGCCCTCGCCCAACTTCGTCTATACCTATTTTATATTTTATTTTCATTTCTAAATCTCAATTTTAAAAACTTTTTCCCTTGATTTTAAACCACTATCCAAACTTATCAGTGATTTAGCTATTTTAAATTCTTTGGAAAGCAATTTTATCAACTCCAAATTAGCTCTGTTATTTTCCGGAGCAGACAAGAGAAAAGCTCGATAGTTCTCATTGTCTATTTTTTCCAGTTTTGAGCGACCGGATTTGGTTTTGACTTTTACTTTAATTAACATTAGATAAAAAGTTTAATCATTATTCGCAGGAGTGATTTATTAATCGGCGAGTAATGGGCCCCACATAGCCATCGGCGACAGTACCCAGATATCTCTGCATCCTTAGAATAGCCGCCCTGGTTTTTGGTCCAATAATGCCATCTACCGGTCCTGCATTAAAACCTAATCGATTTAAATGTTTTTGCAAAATATGAGCCTCTTTAACTATTCCCCGGGTATATCTGTTATAGCGACCATTGCGGATATATCTCTGTCCGGGCCTGGGAGCATTCAGGTTTTGAGTTAAAATCAAACTTTTAGGACAAAGCTTTCCTTTAAAAGTTCCCTTTCCCTTATCGTTATTAGTATCGTTAGTGGTATTGTTATTATTCCCAGTTGAATTTTTACCCCTGATAATCGTATAAACGGATTTCAAATCAAAATTATTATATTTAGGCGACTCTTTTCTATTCTCTCCACCGTAACTGATTATTCTGCCAATCTTCTTTTTTTTGTCAACCCAATTCACAAAAAGACCGCTGTGCTCAATTTTATTGTAGGAATAATTTATATAATACAACCAATCACCCTTTTGAATTAAATCAATATCGGCAAATTTACTGTCACTTTTTTTACCTCTGTAAATATATTCCCTTTGGTTACGAGGAAAGCCGGCCCGAGCATATACCGTGTCGGCAAAATCTCAACAGGAGCCGCGAATGATTTCTCCACTCTTTCTTATATCATCGGCTATCTTGATAATTTTTTCCCCGGAAGAACCGGCCAACACGGGAAAAGAAAGAAAAAGAAAGAAAGACGAAGTAAAGAAAAGCAACAGAATCTTTCCGGATTTTTTTCAATTATTCATGGTGCTAATTATAACTTATTTCATTAAACAAAAAAACAACCCCCCGGTTGTTTTTCTTTTTTACCTCTTCACCCAGGTTGGAGCCTTTCTGGACTTTTTCAATCCCGGCTTTTTCCTTTCCACAGACCTTGGATCTCTCTTCAAAAATCCTTTTTCTTTCAAAACGGATCTGGATGACGGATCAAGCTTTACCAAAACCCTGGCAATTCCCAAACGAATAGCCTCGGCCTGGGCATTAACTCCGGAGCCCTTAACATAGGCGGAAACAAGGTATTTCTCGGAAACGGCATCCAAAGCCTCCATGGACTTTTTAATCAGTTCCTCGGTGCCGAAAAATTCGGAAGTATCTTTTCCATTAACGATGACTTCGTTTTTCTTAGCCGGGTAAAGTCTTACTCGAGCCACGGCGGTCTTTCTTCTACCGATGGCTTCGGTATATTCACCCTTAGGCAAAACCTTTTTAATCATCTCCTTAACGGTCTTTAAAACGGTTTTTTTATTTCTTTTTTTCTTATTTCTAAAAATTCTATCGGCCATAATACTATTCGTTAATTGTTAAATTTTTCATCATTAAATCTCTCAATTTATTTTTTGGAAGCATTCCGTAAACGGCATTCCTCAAAGGCTCTCCGTAACCTTTTTTCTCAATTAAACGCCTTAAACTTATTTCCTTTCTACCACCAGGATATCCGGAATAGCGGTCATAAATTTTCTCATCTTTTTTCTTTTCCGAAATGTCCAGTTGTGAGGCATTTTCAACCAGAACTTTTACATCGGCAACTTTATTTGGAGCATAGTTGGGATTGTCCTTGCCCATAAGAACAGTAGCTATTTTACTAGCCAACCTTCCAATCTTTTCTCCTCTTGCATCAAATTTATACTCTTTCATAATACTTTTTATTTAACAAATTCAATGATGGCCATGGGGGCACCATCGGAACCAATTCTGTTTCCTTTCTTAATAATTCTCAAATATCCTCCGGGTCTATCTTTGTAGCGAGGAGCCAAATCTTCAATGATTTTCTTTGATGCTCCGCCACCTCCGGATCCCAGCTTCGAATTTAAAAGCCTTCTGGCGGCCAAATCACCCTTCTTTCCTTTAGTAATCAATTTCTCAACATATTTTCGGATTTCCTTGGCTTTCGGTTCCGTGGTTTCTATTTTTTCGTTATTAATAAGAGAAATGGCCAAAGACCTCAAGAGAGCTCTTCTCTGCTTTCTTTCCCTTCCAAATTTTCTATTTGTATTATGATGCCTCATAGTATTTATAATTAATTATTATTTCTTTAAAGCTTCTTTAATTTCTTCTAATTCCTCTTCTCCAATGCCTTCAATCTCCAGAATTTCTTCGTCGGACATTTTTTCCAAATCTGATAATTTTACAACTCCATGGGTGGCGATTTTTTCAAGAATATCCCCGGAAAGTTTTAGGCTGGCGATGGTTTCGGGTCTATCCTCTTCTTCCTCATTTAATTCATCTCCCAAAATAGATTTAAACTGCCTGGTCATTATTCTTAAAGATTCCATAACGGCTTCTCGGGGGCTGATTGACCCATCCGTTTCCACAAAAAGAGAAACTTTATTGAAATCAGTTCTGTCTCCAACACGGGTTGAGCTGACTTTATAGGAAGCTCTTCTGATTGGTGTAAAGGAAGCGTCCATAATTATTTCTCCAGCCTTTAATTTTTCAGGGCCCTTAATGGATTCTTTAGAGACATACCCCAAACCTTTGCTTATCTCAAAATCTATTTTAACCCTCTTACCCTTTTCCAGAGTAAAGAGATATTGATCCGGATTAACAATTTCGACCTGACCGGGCATCTCTATATCCTTGGCCAAAATTTCTCCGGCCTTGTCGGCATTCAAAGTCAAAGTAAGGGGCTCATCGCTGTGAAGTTTAAAAACAACTCTTTTTAAATTCAAAATGATGTTAATAACATCTTCTTTCACCCCCTCTATGGTAGAAAACTCATGGGAAACACCTTCAATGAAAACTCTGGTAACCGCCACCCCCGGAATGGAAGAAAGAATAACTCTTCTCAAAGAGTTACCCAGAGTATGACCATAACCTGGATATAACTTGTCAATTTCATAGGTACCCTTGTTTCCCTCTTCGGAAAGAGTCACTATTTTTCCTGGTAATAAAATTTCTTTTTGAATCATATTTTTTAATGTTAAGCTGATAATTTATAAACTTACCAAACCCTATCTTGTATAGAACTCAATAACCTGCTGGAAATTAAATTCATTTTTCTCAAGCTCCGGTTCCGCTCTAACTTCTCCTTCCAATTTTTTATAATCAAAAGTCAATCATTTCGGTAGCTTTGCTTTTTCTTTTTTATCAATATTTTCAAAAAACTTTCTATCTCTACTTTCCGGCCTTACTGAAATTTTATCACCAACCTTTACGGGATAAGAAGGAATGTTTAACTTTCTCCCATTGACCATGATGTGACCGTGGGAAACCATTTGCCGAGCCATGGCCCTGGAATCAGCCAATCCCAACCTGAAAACAACATTATCTAAACGAGTTTCCAAAGATTTATTTATCTCAAAAAAAGTTTCATTCTTGGAGTTAATGGCGTCAAAAATATAGGCTCTCAATTTTTTTTCTTTTAAACCGTAAGAAAACCTGATTTTTTGTTTTTCAATCAGTTTTTTACCATAGTCGGTAATCATTTTTCGCCTTTTTCCCTTATTGGCAAACCTCTTTTTTTGCTCGGAAATGGCATACTTGGCAGAGGAACATTTCTCAAAAATGCCGCTTCCGTATTTTCTACATTTTTTATATTTTGCTCTAATTCTTGACATAATATTATTTAATTAAACTCTTCTTGGTTTTCTGGCTTTTGGACCATTATGGGGGACCGGTGTGTTATCAACAATGGAGGTCAACTCAATGCCCTTGGCGATAAAAGCCCTTATAACTCCCTCTCTTCCGGCTCCGGCCCCCTTAACGGAAACGGAAACCTTCTTTACTCCGGCCATGGTCGCCTGTTCCCCGACAATCTCTCCAACCTTAGCTGCGGCAAAGGGAGTTCCTTTTTTGGCCCCTCGGAAGCCCAAAGCTCCGGCCGATGATGAAAAGAATAGATTGCCGTCATTATCGGTCAAAGAAGCCCTGGTATTGTTATAGGTTGATTGCACATGCAAAATACCCTCACTCAACTTCTTCTTTTTTTTAGATGACCTGGACAGAGCCCTGGCTCTCAGGGCGTTATTCTTCTTTCCGGCTCCTTTTTGTACAATTTTCTTTTTTCCCATAATTTATTTATAAAATTATTATTTTTTGGTTACCTTAACTCTTCCGGACCCCATGGTTTTCCTTCCCCCACCTCTAACGGTTCGGGAATTGGTTCTGGTGTTTTGACCCCTAACCGGTAATTTCTTAATATGTCTGCTGCCCCGATAGGAACCAATGTCAATCAATCTTTTAATATCGGCTGATTTTTGTCTTTTCAAATCTCCCTCTATTTTAAGACCATCAACAATTTTTTTTATCCTTGACTCTTCTTCGTCGCTCAACTCTTTGGCTTTTTTACCAAAATCAATGCCGGCCTCCTTTAAAATTGATTTAGCCATGGACCTTCCTATGCCGTAGATAGCGGTTAAGGCTATCTCCATTCTTTTTTCATCTGGTAATGTTATTCCTGCAATTCTCATATAAATAAATAATTAAATTAACCTTGTCTTTGTTTGTGCTTAGGATTTGAAGAACAAATCACCCTTAAAACCCCCTTTCTTCTGATTTTCTTGCAATCTTTGCAGATTGGTTTTACTGAAGATTTAACTTTCATAATATTTTAAAATTTACTTTAATTCTTTACAATCTCTTAACGATTCTGCCCTTGCCTCCGTACTCATCAACCTTAACTTCCACTCTGTCTCCCACCAAAATTCTAATCCTAAACCTTTTCATCCTTCCGGAAAGATAGGCGATTTCTTCCTCCCCTTCCGGGGCATCGTCAAATTTTATGCGAAACATCGTATTGGGCAAGGCCTCCACCACTATTCCTCTTCTAAATTCCTCTGTATTTCCAGCCATAAATTAATAAGTGTTGGAATTATACCAAAAAAACAAAAATAATACAATGGCCAAAAAGAAAGGAAAGTGGATAATATAATTGGTTTCTATAATATCTTAAACTACAAAAAAGCATACTTTTTTAACTCTCTTCTCCTCTCCCTATAATCTGGAACTTTCTCGGCCACCAGCTTTCAAAATTTTTTGGAATGATTCATCTCTTTCAAATGACAAAGTTCATGGACAATAATATAATCCCTCAACTTTTCATCCAATAAAAAAACCCGATAGTTAAAATTTAAATTGCCCTTCCGGGAACAGGAACCCCAACGACTTTTTTGGTCTTTAATTCTAATCAGATTATAGGAAAAATTATAATGCCCGTTAAAATATTCCACCCTTTCCTCGGCCAGCTTTAAAAACTTTTCTTTCTCCCCTTTCCAATTTTCAAGTCCCAAAAGCCTTTCCTTGGGATAGGATAAATTCAAAACAATCCTTTTAAACAACCTCTTTCTTAAATTCATTGATTCTTTCCTTAATATTTTCCGCCCCGAAAATGCCGGAACCGGCCACAAAACGACTAACTCCGGCTTCGGAAAGCCTGCGAGCATTTTCAAGTTTTACCCCTCCATCAACCTGAATGGGTAAATCTGGATATCTTTGAATAAAATACCTGGCTCTTCGATAGACTCCCACTGAAAGCTTTTGCCCACCAAAACCGACTTTTTCAATACCCATAATTTGAATATAGTCAAAGGGGTATTTATTTAAAAGCTTTTTGATCTTCTGTATATCATCGGTTAATCAAACGGCCAGAGCAATTTTAATGCGACTCTTTTTCAATGCCTCGAAAATTTTATCCCAATCCTTTACCCCGGAGAAATGAAAAATTACTCTTTGAGGTTTCAAAAAGAGAATGGCATTTAAAAATCTATCTCCCCGACTGCCAAAGCCCCTCTCCATATCCACAATCATATCCAGTTCATATTTCATCTTTGGTGAAAGGTTCTTGATTTTCTGAAAAGAGGTCAGAGAAGCCGAAGAAGCGAAGGTTTTGGACGGAGTTAAATCACCATCACAAATATCAATCTGCACCAGCTTCACTCCGACTTCCTCAACCCTTTTAACCCTCTTTTCAATTTCCGGAAAAGTCTTTTCCAGAATGGCCGGGATAATTTCTATTTTTTTCATTCTCCTATTATAACAGAAAACCGGCTCAAAAAATCGAGCCGGCTTAGATTAAGTTCATTTTGCAGAATTAATCTCCCTATTAATTCTCTGAAGCAGCCCCCCTTCCAGATAAAGAGCCGGATCAGCAAGAAAATCTCTCACTTTTAACCCGGGAAAGTCATCCTTGAAGCGCTTCATAAGCCTTTTTTCAAGGAAGACCTCCAGACTCCTTTTTTTGGTGAAATTATCACCAAGACCATCCAGGGCTTCTTTTAAAAGAGCACCAGAGGTTTCAAAGAGACGACCCATCTCTTCCTTTTTTAAAGGTCGCTCAAAAATAATCTCCAGGATATTTTTAACATCATTACAAATAGTATCCCTGTAAGCTCTCAATAGATTACTCATCCTTCTTCCTCCAAAAAATTATGACCGTATTAAGTATAAAACAAAAACCATATCCAGGCAATGTTTAAACTGTGGAAAAATTTTAAATTTTAAACATAAAAAACGAACTTTTTTGTTCGTTTTTTAAATCATTCTATAGACTTTATTTCCTCGCGCCATCTGCCAAACCAGAATTTGCTGCAGCTTCACTACGATTATCAAAATGACCGCCCTCTCCTCCTTCTATTTTTGCATCTTCCAACTTTTTCCCCAGTGCTTCTCAAACTTTTCTGTAAATTTCTCCGCTATCAATTTGGTCTTCAATTCTAGACAAAACCTCTTCTTCTTTTCCTTTACCTGCTCTGTATAGTTCTCCAATGGTATATGTTTCTAAATTGTCTAGAAAAGCATCGAAATCATCATACTCGTAGTCTTTCTCCAGCATTGTTCTGGCAAATACCTTTAAAGCATTTATCTCCGCAGAGTAAGGCTTATTTTCATACTTTTTAGCATTTTCAGCATCAGCTCTCTCCGCTTTTTCTTTTATCTTGGCAAGCATTTCAGAATCATTTTTATTTCCTTCTCCTTTATTTCTTTTTAAAAATTTTTCAAATATTGACATAATTATATTTTTTATACATAAATATTATATCATTTTAGACCGAAAAGTCAAGGAAAAGTATTGTCCAACACAAAATGATACCCGAAATAAAACCCAGTCTAAAGTAAAAGATACCTCAAATGAGATATCTTTTACCAAAGCTGTGGATATTCTATTATTGATGGTGTTATGAACATCAAATT
>JALVSO010000045.1 GCA_027024305.1 Candidatus Parcubacteria bacterium
AGGAGAATTTTCTTATCTTAAAAGATTGTTAAAAAATCACAATGGAATTTCCAAAGAATTAAAGATTAAGATGATAGATGAATACTTTGAAAATCATAAAAACCGGAGAAAGAAAAAAGAAAAAACCCAGCTCAAAACCCACCGAATTTTGCCTTTACGTCCAAAAATTTATTTTTATAAAAATGGTGCCGGGTTTCGGTTTATTTGTTTAATAATTTACTTTTGAATAAAGAAATCTAGAAAAATTTTAAAAAAGACAAGGAAAATTTTTGAGCCGTATGATTATTACGGTGAAAAAATTTGACATAGTATTTTTTAAAATTTTTCGGATTATTTCTTTAAAAGCTTGTTATTAAACAAGATAAACTAGAAAAATTTCACAATAATCGAGGCGGAAAAGTGAGATGTATATTCAATACTTTGAACTTTTCCAACAAAGAGTATTGTGAAATTTTTCGGTTTATTTGTTTAATAAAGTGTCAATGCGGTTTATTTCACGAGGGAATAAGGTGGCTTTTTTCACATTATCCAGCCCCAAAATCTTCTGAGTCAATCGTTCCAAGCCCATGCCGATTCCTCCGTGGGGTGGCATTCCGGTTTTAAAGGCTTGCAGATAAAATTCAAACTTTTCCGGATCCAAGCCCTTGGCTTCCATGGACTTTTTAAGCTCTTCATAGTCGTGAATTCTTTGACCTCCGGAGGTGATTTCCACTCCCTTAAAAAGGAGGTCAAAGGAATCGGTCATTCCTTCCATATCCTCGGATTTGTAGGTGTAAAAAGGTCTTTTGGAAACGGGATAGTGGGTGATGAAAATGAAGTCGGAGTTCAGCTTTTCCCGGGCATATTGGCAGAGCAATCTTTCATGCTCCGGTTCCAGGTCCGGCTCGCCCACGGCCTTAACCCCTTCAAATTCTTTTTCCAAGAGCTCCTGGGCTTCAGGCAGGGACATTACCGGAAACTCTTCCGGAGCCAAAATGTTCTCAACCCCGAATTCTGCCAATTCCGTTTTCATTTCTTCTTGAATTTCATCAATGATAAATTTTAAAAGCCCGTTATGCATTCTCATCACATCTTTATAGGAATCAATAAAGCCCATTTCCCAATCCAAAGAAGTGTATTCGTTTAAATGCCGGGAAGTGGAGTGTTTCTCGGCCCGGAAAGCCGTTCCCACGGTGAAAACCCTTTCCAGAGCCCCCACCATAATCTGCTTGTAGAGTTGAGGCGAGGTGGCCAGACCGGCTTTGTTACCAAAATATTCCACTTCATAGACTCCGGCTCCGCCCTCGGCATCATCACCCACAATCTTGGGAGACATAAATTCCGTAAAGCCCTTATTGTTTAAATACTCCCGAAACTTCTGAACGATTTTGGCCTGAACTTTAAAAATTGCGGCCGTTTTGGGATTTCTCAGAGTGTAGGGCAGGTTATTTAAATAAATATCCAGATTAACCTCTTCATCCAGGGCGAAAGGAATTTCCGCTTCGGCCAAAATTTTAATGGCGGTGATTTCAATTTCCACTTCCTTGATGAAAAAATCTTTTACTCCGCTTTCTTTTTCCTTTTCCATGGCCTCCTTGGCCCCCCGGTCGTTTCTTTCATTAACAATTCCCCGAACCTCCACCACATCTTCGGCGGAAATCTTTTTAGCCTCCTCCAAAACTTCCGGCTTTCCAAAAACCACCCCCTGAACCTTTCCGGAAACATCCCGAAAATCAAAGAAAGCCATCTTTCCCTGAAACCTGACTGTATCCGCTCAACCTTTAATCATTACCTCCTCCCCTTTCTTTTCGGGAAGATTTTTTATCATTGTTCTTTTCATATTATTTTATTCTAAATTTTCGCTATTTTATCATATATTTAATAATATAGCTTAGTTTAACTTTTTACTTTTTTCATGTTTTTTTTAATTTCTTGTCCTATCCCTCAAGTATAATTCTCGTATATTTCGCCTTGAAAATTTTTTTCTATATCAAATCCCTCATCATATAAAGCCCCCTTAAACATTTCTTTGACTAAATTTAAATCAGACTTTTGTATATGATATACTTTTATTTTGGAAATGTTTACTCCAAAAAACTTTGTCCCTTTAATATTCTGAAAATCAAATTCTTTTGTTAAAGCTTTTTCAAAACCACTATCAATTTTACAGTTTTCTATTTTTGCGTTATTAAAATTAGTTTTTTCCAGGTCACACCCTCTGAAATCAATATTTTTTAATTTAGCATGCTCAAAAATAGTTTCCTCAAAAGAGATATCTGATAAATTCAAATTGTCTAATTTTATTGTTTTAAAATCACCACCCTTAAATGCATTTTTTATTTCTTCAATATAAACTCCTTTTCTTAGAAGTGGAATCAAAAGCTTAAAAGCAAGTCCTTTTGAATATATATCATCCTTTGTTAACGCTGTAAGCCCTTCAAAGTAAGGTTTCTCATGGATCCTTGTCAAACTATCCTTGGTTCTAAGGACTCATAGTGAAAAAATTAATGGCAAGCCTATTAAGAAAAATTTAATATTGCTTGACACTTTTTCTCCTAATATATCACTCATATGAATTTGCAACTCATATTTTTTTACAATCCATAAAACAATAATAACTATTATAGAAAATATAAAACCAACTGTGACAAATCAAAATCTCCCCTCAATGGTATCTAAATGAGCACTACTAATTTTCTTTATATTACCCAGAAATCTTTTTATTATGTCTTTTAATTCTTTCAATTGTCATTTCATATTTTTATTTTTCCTTTTTCAAGTCATCAATCAATTCATCAATCTGCTGGCCGTTAATCGGTTCCAAACCGGTGCGAGTCAGGATGTTAAAAAGCAAGATATCAAAATCAGCTTGATATTTTAAATGACCGGTGTTTTTAAAATCTTCTTCCCTAATGCCGGGAAAATTCTTTCTGATTTCTCCGGCTCCGATATCATCTCGTCCGCCGGTTATTTTTTCTCTAAAATATTCTCGCAAAGCCGGCTTTATATTCTGCATCGAATTTATGCCCGGAAAAACGGTTTCGTTATATTCTTTCCCGGAATTTTCATCAAAGGTTTTTTCAATTTTCAAACCCAATTTTTTCAACCTCTCTTCCAATTCCCCAGCGGTTTTATTTTCTTCTTCATCCTCAAAATACTGACAATAGGTGGCTCCGTAGGCCCCCGGATCTTGATAAAATTTTGAAGCCTCATCGGCATTTTTAAAAATATTTCCCCTTTCATCACAGACAAATTCATCCCCTTCTTTTACAACATACCTATTGCCCTCGGGGGCTTTTTCCAAAACACAAATGGAATGATTACCAGGATTTTTTCCCCCTCCCAAATCCAAACAAATATCATTGTAGCGAAAATCTTGATAATAGATACCCAGCAAAATACCGACAACTAAAATCAACGGATGGGTAAAAGCTTTTTTTATTCTTTCTTTTTTCATTTCCCAATTATAGCAGAAAAAATCTTAACTTTCCGTTCAACACCGAGGCAAGACCTCGGTGTTTTGGTTCCGGTTTGTTTTTATTAGAAGTTGGACGCTATGTTATACTTTATCCAAATTAAATAAAGATGGAAGTAAAGATTGAAAAAAGTTGGCGGGAGGTTTTGGCGGAATATTTTGAAAGAGAAGAATTTAAAAAACTGGCCGAAGAGGTTAAAAATGAATATCTCCACAAAACCGTCTATCCCCATCCCAAAAATCTTTTTAGGGCCTTTAACGAAACGCCCTGAAAAGATGTGCGGGTGGTTATTTTGGGTCAGGATCCCTACCACGGGCCCGGCCAAGCCCAGGGGCTCTGCTTTTCTGTGCCGGAAGATATTCCCACACCGCCATCCCTCCGCAATATCTTTCAAGAAATTTGCAATGAATTGCCCGAGAGTCAATCCTGTAAAATGAACGGTCCGGAAAAAACCGATTTGACCAGATGGGCTCGCCAGGGGGTTTTTCTTCTTAATGCCGTTCTGACCGTTTTGAAAAATCAACCGGCCAGCCATGCCAAAATCGGCTGGGAGGATTTCACCGACTTTGTCATCAAAACCCTTTCCGATAGAAAAGAAAATCTGGTTTTTATTCTCTGGGGGAACTTCGCCCGCAGCAAAAAAAGTTTGATTGATGGCCGAAAACATCTAATTCTGGAAGCTCCCCACCCCTCACCCCTTTCGGCTTCCCGGGGCTTCTTCGGCTGCGATCATTTCAAAAAAACCAACAACTATTTGGAAGAACACGGAAAAAAACCGATTGATTGGTAATTCAAAATTTATCTTAACTAGATTCTGCACACTATTGCTCGTACGAGCAATAGTGTGCAAGCTTTATTTTTTATATATTTTAAAAATTAATTAAAAAATCACACAATTGCTCATATACGCAATCGTGTGACATATTATTCTAGTTTATTGTTTTTGTTTTATTGTTTTTGTTTTTTATCTAAGCTCAACACTCTTATATCCATCATCCTGTTCATAGAGCCCCACCAAATGGGTTTTGGCTAAGATTTTTCCCTCCATCTCCATAGCTTTGTAAACTTCCTCCTTGCTCGCTCCCTCTTCCAAATCTAAAATATCATCCAAGGCATAGAGCCTGAAAAAATATCTGTGAACGGTGTCCGGTGGACATGGCCCCACATAATCTAAACCACCGCGAGTATTCAAACCGGCAGTTCCGATTTTTGAGTCTTCGGAGACTTTCCTTGTTTCGGGGGGAATATTAAACAAAATCCAATGGTCAAAATTCCTATCCTCTCGTAAAGATGGCGGCACATCAGGATCATCCATAATCAAAACCAAGGATTTGGCTTCTGACGGCACATCTAGAAATTCCAGCTCCGGATTGACATTTTCACCTCGACAGGTAAACTTTTCCGGAATATATTCCCCGTGTTTAAATTCTTTTGAAATTATTTTCATACTTTTAAAGTTTAACATACAGACTCTAAAACTCCCCTTTCAAAAACTTTTTTCGTTTCTTTTCCTCCATTCTTTCAATGGCATATCTTAAAGCGGTTCGGGGAATCCGGGAATAATGTCGGATCAAAAATTCTTCACATTTTTGGCTATCCTTTTTCCAAACTTCCCGCAACATCCAACCGACGGCCTTATGCATTAAATCTTCCCGATCGTCCAATAGTTTTTCAGCCAAGTCCAAAGTTTTTTGAAATTGATTATTTCTAATCAAGGTTAAAGTGGAGACAATGGCCATGCGCCTTTCCCAAAGGTTTTTGGATAAAACCATTCTGTCCAAAACTTTTCCATCTTCGGGAAATTCCAAAAAATACCTCCCCAAAATATGGGGGACGGAAACATCCACAATATCCCAATTATTAATTCTCCTTTTCTTTTTCAGATAAAAACGAACTATCTTTTTCAATTCTTCTTTGTCGGCTTTTTTAGCCCGGTCGGCCAAAATAATCACCGCCAGCAGTCGCTCCTCGTGAATTGGCGAATCCAGAATCTCCTCCAACTCCGAAAAATCCAAAGAAGAAAACTTTTTGGCCACCTTTCTTAAATCCGGCACGGAAACCCCCAAAAATTTATCCCCTTCACCGTATTGTCCCGGACCGCTCTTAAAAAATCACTCGTTGCTCTCCTTTCTTTTCGGGGTTGCCAATTTTTTCAATTCTTTTCTGATTTCTTTTATTGAAAGACTTTCTTTCATAGAATTCCCAACAACTATTTCAAACTCTCCCCCATTTTAATAATTTGTCTAGTGAAGGCATTGGTGAAGCCGGCCTCGTTATCGTATCAAACCATAATTTTAACCAAACGACCCTGAACCTTGGTGAAATTTAAATCAACAATGGCGGCATGGGTATCCCCAATAATATCTGTGGAAACGATTTGCTCACTTTCGGTTCTCAGAATACCTTTATATCTTTCCTCTTTCTCGGCATCTTTAAAAATTTGATTGATTTCTTCGGCGGAAGTTTCCCGACCGGCGATGAAAGTAATATCCACGATGGAACCGGAAACGGTGGGCACCCGAATGGCGATACCGTCAAACTTTCCGGCCAGCTCTTCAATAACCTTACCGGTGGCGATGGCGGAACCGGTGGAGGTGGGCACAATATTTTGAGCGGCCGCTCGTCCCCGTCGAAAATCTTTTTTCCTGACCGGACCATCTACAATGGATTGGGTAGCCGTGTAGGAATGAACGGTGTTTAAAAAGGCCGATTCTATACCGATTTTCTCTTTTAAAATATCCAGGGGGGTACCGGCGGCGTTGGTGGTGCAGGAAGCGTTGGAGGTAATGGAACAGGCCTTAACCATATCCTCATTAACTCCCATCAAAACGGTGGCTCCGATTTTTCCCTCGGCAAATTCCAGATTTTGAGGATCCTTGGTCGGCCCGGAAAGAACCACTCTCTTGGATCCGGCTTCCAAATGAGCCTTAGACTTTTCAAAGGAATTAAAAACCCCGGTGCATTCTGCCACCACATCCACTTCCAGCTCCTTTCAAGGAAGCTCGGCCGGGTTTTTAATGGAATAGAAAGGAATTTTCTTTTCTCCCACCAGAATAAAATTGTCTCCGTTCTCTCCCCTCTCAAAATCGGCTTTATGACCAAACATCTCAATGAGCGACTTTTGAGCCGTATCATAGTTCAGAAGATAGGCCATATTTTCCACATCACCCAAATCATTGATGGCCACTATTTCAATTCTATCTGAAGCCTCGGCCATTTTAAAAAACAATCTCCCTATCCTGCCAAAACCGTTTATGGCCACTTTTATTTTTTTATCCTTTTTTAAATTAAACATATTATTTTAGATTTTTATACTTCGATTATAACATGATAAAGTATGTTAAAATAGAAATGTAAATGTAGACATAATATCTACATATTATATTTTATCAATCTAATAAAAAATAATATGAAAAAAACATTTAGTATAAAAAAGGTATTTTCTCTGGCCTGAAGCGATTACAAGAAAAATTGGCTTCTTGCCATTGGAGCTTTTTTGCCAATTTTTATTATCAATATTTTGGATATGTCCTTCGGGGTTCACGAAACAGGAACCGGATTTGGCCGCAATTTTAATTTTTTTAACAGTGGAGGTCTTGGTGAAGTAACCGGTAGCGTGGCCACCGGAGCGGCTCTGGAAGGTTCAATAATTTTAAGTATCATTCTTTGATTCATTGAAATCTTCCTGATAATGGGCTTAATCAAACTATTCCTCAATATGGCAGACAGGAAGAAAGTTGACTTTGGAGATCTTTTTAGAGGGGCTAAAAGTTTCAAACACTATCTTCTCTATCTGGGAACCTACATCTTGATGTCTTTGATTTTGGGAATACCAACAATAATTCTGGCAGCTATCGGCTTCTATGCCCTCAATGCTCAAACCTTCCTAATTGTACCCGTGATTTTAATAATCTTTAGTTTGGTAGTGGGATCTCTGATTCAATTTGCCAATCTTTTCTCACTTGAAAACAGATATCACTTAATCAAGGCCATTAAAAAGTCCTATGAAATGACAAAAAACGATATTGTAAAATTAATCGGGGCCTTAATTTTAATTGCCCTCATGAATGTGCTGGGGGCTCTGCCATTCATGCTCGGTCTGCTAATAACAGTTCCCTTGTCAACTTTGGTTTATGTTCATATTTATAGAAGTCTTGACCCGGAAATTAAAATTGCTCAGATAAAAGAAGATGGGGGCGGGACTTTGGAAAAATAAGGGAAAATAACATAAATTTTGCAGAAAAAAAATGAGGCATCGCCTCATTTTTTTCCGCAAAATTTCTGCTATTTTTCTTCCACAACAGCTTCTTCCGGTTTCTCTCCACTCTTTTCTCTTTCTTCTTTCGATTCATCATTTCCTTTTTCAATCTCTTCATCCTTTTCAGGATTATCAGATTCAACAGGCTCATTATTTTCTTCTTCCTTGATATTCTCTCTTTCTTCCAAGGCATTTTTGGGTTTCTTTTCTTCTCTCTCAATTTCTTCCCCGTCGGGACCAACCAATTTAATATCAATCTTATAACCGGTCAACCTTACAGCCAAACGAGAATTTTGTCCTCCTCGACCAATGGCCAGAGAAAATTGATCTTCCGGCACATAAACTTCCGCCTCTCCCATTTCACCGTCCTTTTTTTCTTTAAGAATTTTAATATCAACAATTTCAGCCGGTGACAGAGCGGCAGCGATAAAATCTTCCGGGTATTCAGATCATTCAATGATATCTATTTTTTCTCCGGACAATTCCGAGGAAACGGTCATAACCCGAGAACCGGATTGGCCCACAAAGGTTCCCACCGGGTCTAAATTCGGATCATTGGAGACCACAGCCATTTTGGATCTCATGCCCGGTTCCCTGACAACTTTTTTGATTTCCACCAAACCTTCTTTAATTTCCGGCACCTCCAATTCAAAAAGCTTCTTTAAAAATTCCGGATGAGTTCTGGAAAGCAAGAGCTCCACAGATCCACGAAAACCTTCTCCGGCCTTTACCAAATAGGCTCTGATTCTATCACCGGTTTTATATTTCTCTCCTTTAATCTGCTCACTGTAAGGCATAACCCCTTCTGCCTTTCCGAGATCCACAAAAACAGTTCCCCCCTCGGATCTTAGAACCTCTCCGGAAACGATCTCCCCTTCCCTGTCTCCAAATTCTTTTTGAATATAACTCTTTTCCGCTTCCCTGATTTTCTGCCTAATGGTCTGCTTGGCCGCCATGGCCGCCACCCGACCAAAGTCCCCTTTGGGTTCCAAATCAAAAATTATCTCATCGCCCGGTTGAGCATCGGTTTTAATTAAGCGAGCATTTTCCAAAAGAATATGCCTCGGTTCAATAAAACGAACCTTTCCTTCTTCCTTGGCTTTCTCATATTCTTCCTTGGACATTTTTTCCATATCCTCCTCACTGATAATATCTTTTGGATCAACCACTTCTTTAACCCGATAATAATCCACATCACCGGTTTCATTGTTAAACTTGGCCCGAATAATCTGCCCTCGCTCTCCATACTCTTTTTTATAGGCTGAAGCCAGAGATTCGGAAATGGCATCCAAAACTTCTTCCTTGGAAATTCCTTTGGTTTCTTGCAATTCTTCCAAAATCGCATTTATGGTTTTTAAATCAAACATATTTTATTTTTTATAAAAAAGAATTTCGCCACCGGCGAAATTCTTTACAGAATTTTTAATAACATAATTATATACTTTTTTTTTCTTTTTAGCAAGTAGAAATATTCCGACAATGTTTCTAAAAACTCTGCGTCCCTTTCAAAATTTCAATTTCCATCAGTTAAAGCTCGGAAATATCAACTTCTCTTAGATAAACATCTATCTTTAGGTTTTCTACCCTGACCTCCTTCTGCCATGTCATAAAGACTTTTTTCTCCGCCCTTTTATCCAAATATTCCAGAAAGGTTTTGGCCACGTCCAAAACCTCACCATCCGGCCGGGATAAAACACCCACCACCTCAATATTTTTAAGGGGTTCCAAGGAATTATTTTTTAGGCCAACCGTTAACCGAGTTTGCCCATCTTCGTAGGAAACCGTCTTTGAGGTAACAATCATTTTCTTCTCTTCGGCTCTTTCCTTGGTTATGGAATTTATTTTTACAATCTTGATAAAAGTTTTTACAATCTTGGCTCCGGCTGTCTTTACCCCCGGAATAAAAATCAATCTTTTTTCTCCCGGCTTTAAACTGATTTTTCTAGAGAAATCATTTATTCTAAAACCTTTATTGTCAAAGGTCCTAATATTGTAGGTTGCCGAAATACTATAGTAAAAATTAGGGTTTTCAACCAAGGCAGCCACGTTGGAAACACCATCGGCCACTTCAAAAGTTTTGGACCAAAGGATATTTATTCGTTCAGCTCTCAAATGACAGACTTCCTTGCAACCGCCCCCGCAATCAACACCTTCCTCATCACCGTTTTTAATGCCATCAAAACAGGTGGGTTTTTTTTCTATAAAAGTTTTATAAATAAAAAAACTTATGATTAAAAGGATAATAAAAAAAATAGTAAAAATAAATAATTTTCTTTTTGCTGCTCACATGGGGAAATTATATCATATTCAAAAAATGTTTTTTCTTTGGTATTTGTTAAAATATCACTATGAAAAAGAAAATTAAAAAAATAGAAGAGCTGGAGAAGGTGGTGGAAAAAGTTTTTAATACTCTTTCTAAAAATTTAAAAAATAATTCCGCTACGGTGATTTCCTTGGCCGGTGATTTGGGTTCCGGTAAGACTACTTTTGCCCAAAATGCCGGAAAAGTTTTGAAAATAAAAGAAAAAATAAACTCTCCCACCTTTGTCATTTCCAAAAAATACAATATAAATAATAAAAAATTTCCTTGAAAGAATTTAATTCATATAGATGCCTATCGTTTGAACAGCAAAAATGACATAAAAAATATTGGTCTGGAAGAAGAGATGAAAAATCCTGAAAATTTAATTTTAATTGAATGGGCTGAAATGCTTTGGAAGAAAAAACCGGAAAATTTTTATGAAATTAAATTTGAATATCTTTCAGAGAAAGAAAGAGAGATAGAATTTTAGCAAAGCCATTCAAAGGGCGGGACGGCGCCTGCGGCGCCGTCCTCATCCTTTACGGCCCACTCTAAAAAAATATCACACAATTGCTCATATACGCAATCGTGTGATATTTGTTATCTTTTTTTGTTATCTTTTTTGCTGTCTTTATTACCTCTTTTATTATTCTCAGTTTTTGCTTTTAGTTATTAATCTTGAAGACCCTAAATAATCTCCTTGGGGCGATACTGCAAAGCTTCCAAAAGATGCTCCGATTTTACAACCCCACTCCCTTCCAGATCAGCAATGGTTCTGGCTATTTTTTTAATTTTATGAAAAACCCGGGGCGAAAAATCCATAGTCTTGGCCGCCTTTTCCAATAAGGCTTTTTCCTCTTCTCCCAATTCTATCAACTCATTTATTTCTTTAACGGACATTTGAGCATTTAACTTTTCTCGGCCAAACCTTTGTCTTTGAATTTCCCGAGCTCTCTCCACCCTCTTCCTAATTTCCTCACTACTCTCCCCGCTGGTCTTTTTCTCCGACAGCTCACTGTGCTCCACTTTGGAAACTTCCGTCCAAAGATCAATCCTGTCCATAATGGGACCGGAAATCTTTTTTTGAAATTTTTTAATCTCCGAAAAAGACAAATCCATCCCTCCCCGGAAAACTTCGCTGGGCGGATTGAGGGCGGCGATTAAAATAAAATCGGCCGGAAATTTAACCGTTCCCTTGGCTCGGGAAATATTAACGAAACCATCCTCCAAGGGTTCCCGCAGGGATTCCAAAACCCGATTTTCAAATTCCACAAATTCATCCAAAAATAGAACTCCCCGGTGGGCCAGGGTAACTTCTCCCGGCTTGGGATGGGTTCCGCCACCGATAATGGAAACATAGGAAGCCGTGTGATGGGGGCTCCTGAAAGGCGGTTTTTTAATCAAAGTCCTATCCAAAACTCCGGCGGCCGAATAAATCTCCGTTACTTCCAAAGCCTGTTCCGGCGAAAGCTCCGGCAAAATACCGGTAAAGGCTCGGGCCATCATGGTTTTACCGGTTCCCGGCGGACCATACATGGAAATGTTATGACCGCCGGCGGCGGCTATTTCCAAAGCTCGCTTGGCCACTTCCTGACCAATAACCTGATTAAAGTCAACGATGTCTTCCTCTCCCTCCTCTAAAACATCATCTTTTTGATAGGGTTTTATAATATTGTCCAAATCCTTATCCACCAAAGTTTCTTGGCGAAGATGATTAACCAATTGAGCCAAATTTTCAACGGGAAAAACTTTAATGCCTTCAATCAAAGAGGCTTCGGCGGCATTCTCCTCGGGCAAATAAACCGAAGTAAAACCGGCTTCCTTGGCCTTTTTAACCATGGGTAAAACTCCGGAAACTTTTTTCAAACGGCCGTCCAGAGAAAGCTCCCCGATGAAAATTTTACCTTCCGGTTTAAAGACCAGTTCATTATTGGCCAAAAGATAGGCCACGGCCATGGGCAGGTCAAAAAGCGGCCCCTCCTTCTTCCTATCGGCCGGAGAAAGAGAAGCAGTTACCTTAAACTGCCTGGGGTTTTCAAAGCCGGTATTTTTAATGGCCGAAGGCACTCGCTCCTTGGACTCATCAACGGCCTTGTCTCCCAAACCGACAATTTTAAAAACTCCGCCGGTGCCACCCTTGGAAATATCTATTTCCACCTCCACAATAAAAGAATCCAAAATATCAAACTGGGCCGAATAAACTTTAGCTAAATTCATAAAATAATCTTATCATTTAAGGAAGAAAAGAAAAAGCCCGAGCCAAAGCTCGGGCCGGTAACCGGAGAGGTTATTACTTCAGAAGCGCCTCCGAAATATCAACCTCTTGAAAGGTTCCCGAATTAGAGTCGGCTTTCAGAAAAATCCAGGCAATATTATCGTGCCCAAATTCTATGGAGACTTTTTGACCCCACCGAACGGCTCCGCCATCCTCTTTCCGAATTCCGTACTGGAGATAAGCCGTCCCTCCCTGTTCGGTTTTTTTTATTCTCAGGACTTTTCCCTCACCGGGAAAAACACTCAAAAGACCGATGGCCCTGCAAGAGCCAGATTCCACTACCGCCCCTTCTAGAAGAAGACTCTCTCCCGGCGCCCCCTCATAACAGATTTGGCCGACAATGCCAGCCTTTTCTGTTGCGGACATATAGGCAACAAAAAGAACCAAAACAAGAGAAGCAAGCCATGTATCCACCAGCGCCCTCAAAACTTTCCTTTTCATTTTTCTCTCCCGCCGGCTCTGCCGGCACCCATTGACAAAAGAACAACCCTGTTTCTTATTTTATCGTTTTTTT
>JALVSO010000046.1 GCA_027024305.1 Candidatus Parcubacteria bacterium
GGTATATTGATGATATAACTTTATCAGGCGAAGATAAAGAATCTATTTTATTTGTAGAAAGTGAAATTATAAATAAGTTAAAAGAATTTGATTTGATTTTAAATTTAGATAAAAGGAAGTTTTTTAATAGAAATGATAAAAAGGAAATGCATAAAATAGTTTTAACTAAAAATAGCTTTTATATTAGAGAAGAATATCTTGATAAAATTGATATGGAAATTAGCTTGTTTAAAAGCCAAATAGATAAAAATGGTTTTTTATCTTTCAAACAAGAAAGAAGAATAAAAGGGATGTTAAATTATTGTTATGGAATAAATAAAAAACAGGTAAAACAGAAAAGAGCAGATTTTTTTAATTATTGTAGGCAGAAAAAGAAAAAATTAATATAATTATTATGAAAAAAACACTGAATAAAAACATAGCTTTAAAATACAAAAGCAATTCCCAAAAAATTCGGGTAATGTCAGAAGTTTGGACTGAAGAAAATATTTTTTGTCCTAATTGTGGGGATGAAATTTTCAGTTTTGAAAATAATAGACCGGTTGCTGATTTTTATTGTAAAAAATGTTCTGAAGAATTTGAGTTAAAATCTAAAAAAGGAAAAATAGGTAAAAAAGTAGGTGCCGGGGCATATTCAAGAATGGTTGAAAGAGTACTTTCTCATGACAAACCGAATTTTTTCTTTATGGGTTATTTAGAAACATATGAAGTTAATGATTTTTTTGTGGTTCCAAAATATTTTTTTGTTCCGGAAATTATTGAAAAAAGAAAAGCTTTGACAGAAACAGCAAAAAGGGCTGGATGAGTTGGTTCAAATATTTTATTTTCAAAAATTCCAAATTCCGGAAAAATTTATTATATTGAAAATGGGAAAGAATTTTCTAAAAAAGAGGTTTTGAAAAAATGAAAAAAGACTGCCTTTGTTAAAAACATTAAAAAAGACGAATTGAAAGGATGAATCTTTGATATTTTAAATTGTATTGAATCTTTAAATAAAAAAGAATTTGGATTAAAAGAAATTTACCAATTTGAAAATGATTTAAAAATTTTACATCCAGAAAATAATAATATTAAAGCAAAAATAAGACAACAACTTCAATTTTTAAGAAATAAAGGATATTTGGAATTTTTAGAAAAAGGAAAATATAGATTAAAGTAAAAAGATTAAGAAAGAAACTTGATCTTTTTTATTTTTTGATCAATAATTTTTATATGAAAAAAGATAAAAAAGAAAAGTTTCCAAAATACGCCTGTCAGTATTGTGGTTCCATTTATAAATTAGTTGAAACTTTAATAGATGATGAATTTTATTGATGTGAAAAAGAGAAAAAATATCTGCCGAATAAATTTTCAGATAACTTTGAGCATACCGGTAATGTAAGGTGTAGTATATGTGAGAAAGAATGGACAGGATGATAATTTTAATTATGCATGAGCATTTATTTGTTTTTCAGAAATTAAAATAATTTTTAAAAATTATCTCTTCTTTTTATGGAAAATGGTCAGACTAACACATCAGATGTGTCCATTTCTTGTTCCTTACTTCAAAAGCTTCAATTTATCCAAAAGGAGGTTGTAGCCGTCTTCTTTGCGTTCCAGGTTGCCTTTGAAGGCATAGATTTCATTAACTTTTAAAACATCCTGAAATTCTTTGTAGGTCTTGGGGAAAATGACCACTTCAATGGAATCGGTAAAGTCGGAGATTTTGGCGAAGGCCATTTTGTCTCCTTTTTTGGTATGGATTTCTTTGAGCTCGTCAATCACTCCGGCGATGGTGGCTTGGCCGATAATTCCCCGTTTTTTCAGGGAGAGGATATTTTTGCCGGGCTGTTCAATGCGTTCTCGCCATTTTTCCAGCGGGTGGGCCGAAACATAGATTCCCAGCAATTCCTTTTCCCAGAAGAGTTGGTCTTTCTGACTCATGGGCAGGGTGTATTCCAGCTCGTCATTCATTCCGGTTTTAATATGGACGATTTTACCTTCCGGATCATTCAGTTTTAATTCGGAAAAGGTACTGTCCAAATCACCGAAAAGGGAGGCCTGATTTTCGTCCTTGCTTCGGGCTTCTTTAATAAAATCCAAAAGCTCATCCATATTGGCCAGGATGATGTTTCGGTCGGAAATGCTGTCAAGAGCACCGGAGAGGGCCAGGGCTTCCAGGGATTTTTTGGAAAGGTCTTTGTGCTTGGCGTTGCGGGTTAAAAAGTCTTCCAGATTTTTATATTTTCCGCCCCGCTTGCGTTCATCAACGATATGTTCGGAAATGGCATCACCGAGATTTTTAATGGTTCTCAATCCAAAGCGAATCTGGTCTTGGTCGCCGGGATTTTCTTCGGTGTTTCTTTTCATAACTCCGAAATCCTTAAAGGAGAGATTGACATCCGGTTGGAGGACGGGAATTTTCATTTTCTTGGCTTCGGAAACAAAGGCCGAGACCTTGTCCGAGTCGCCGTCGTTGGTGGAGAGGAGGGCGGCCATATATTCCGCCGGGTAGTTGGCTTTCAGTCAGGCCGTCTGGTAGGCCACCCGACCGTAGGAAGCCGAGTGGGCCTTGTTAAATCCGTATTGGGCAAATTCCACGATTTCGTCCCAAAGCTTATTAACCACATCTTTTTTCATTCCGCCGGCCAAACAACCATCCTTAAATTTCTTCTCCTGTTCCGCCATGACATCGGCTTTTTTCTTACCCATGGCCTTTCGGAACTTGTCGGCTTCCAGTCAAGAATAGCCGGCCAGCTCAATGGCCATCCTCATAACATCGTCCTGATAAACCATCAGACCGAAGGAGTCTTCCAGTCATTTTTCCATTCGCGGATCAACGAATCTAACCAGCTCCGGATTTTCCTTTCTCTTGATATATTCCGGAATGAAATTCATAGCTCCGGGACGATAGAGGGCCAGCATGGCGTTGATGTCGTGGATGGTTTTCGGTTTCAGTTCTTTCAGTCATTTGGTCATTCCTTCGGAAGCCAGCTGAAAAACTCCCTTGGTATAGCCGGCCGTCAGCATTTTATAGGTTTTCTCATCGTCAAAGGGGATTTTCTGAATATCAATTTTTTTGTGGTGAATTTTTTCAATTCTTTTGAGAGCCTCGGCGATGGTTTTTAGAATATTGATGCCCAGAAAATCAAACTTAATCAGCCCGGCGAAATCTTCTCCCACATCGTGCATATCGTAGCCGGTGATAACTTTGCCGGTTTTCTGGTCAATCTGCAAGGGGGTGTAGTAGGTTAGGTCATCGGGGGCGATAACCACTCCGGCGGCGTGGACGGAAATGTGGCGAGCCGAGCCCTCAATCTTCATAGCCATATCCACGATGGTTTTGACATCGGGATTTTTATTATAAAGCTCTTTTAAATCTTCCTCATTTTCCAGAGCCTCGGAAAGGGAAGAGAACATGGGAATCAGTTTGGAGATTTGGTCTCCCAGCTGGTAGGGAAAGCCCATGGCCCGGGCGGCATCTTTAACCGAACCCCGGGCGGCCATGGTACCAAAAGTACCGATTTGAGCCACTTTTTCGGTGCCGTATTTTTGGCGGGCATAGTCCAACATCTCATCCCGTCCGTCGGAGGCGAAATCCATATCAATGTCAGGGGCTGAAGGTCTTTCCGGGTTTAAAAACCTCTCAAAGGGTAGTTTGTATTCAAAGGGGTTCAGGTGGGTAATCTCGGTTACATAGGTGGTCAGAGAACCGGCCACGGAACCCCTAATATTGGTTAAAATATTTTTGTCAGCGGCGGCTTTTAAAAAGTCTGCCACAATCAAAAAGTAAGCTGAAAAACCTTTATCAGCAATAACTTTTAATTCATAATTCAACCTTTCCACAGCTTCGGGATTTTGGTCCAGCCCTCGTTTTTTTAGACCTTCAAAGGCCCACTCTTTTAACCTTTCATCAAAGCTTTTGCCGGGAATTTCTTCCAAAAGGGGAAAGTGCCAAACTCCGAATTCCAATTCCAGATTACATTTTTCTTCAATTTCTTTGGTGTTGGCGATGGCTTCGGGGATGTCTTTAAAAATTTCCAACATTTCAGTTTCGCTTTTCATGGAAAAATCTTCTTCGTCCCGGTGATAGCCGGAACCACCAACCGAGGAAACATCGGAGAGAACATCCCGGGCTTTTTTATCCTCCGGTTTCAGGTAATAGAAATCGGAAGTGGCCACCAGCTTTCCACCTTTTTCTTTGGTGAATTTAATGATTTTTTCTTTCAATTCTTCTTGCCCCTCAATTTCCGGATGGGAGATGATTTCCATATAGAGATCATCGCCGAAAAGTTTATGATAAAAATCATAGGCCTCGTTGGCTTTTTCCAGGTTGTTTAAAGTTAGATGGCCGGAGGTCTCTCCGGAAAACTGGGGAATGATGGCTACCAGGTCGGAGCCGTATTTTTCCAAAAGCTCCCGGTCAATGCGGGGTTTGTAGTAGTAACCTTCAATAAAGGAAAGGGAAACCAGTTTCATCAGATTTTGATAACCCTTTTTATTTTTGGCCAGTAGAACCAGGCGGTAGCGCTTGTTATCAATGCGGGCCTGTTTGTCATGGCGAGTACGGATAGCTACATAAAAATCTACCCCAATAATTGGTTTAATATCATTTTTCTGGCATTCAGAATAGAATTTAATGGCCCCGTACATTACACCATCATCGGTGATGGCCATGGCTGTGGCACCGTCATCTTTGGCCGCTTGGACCATTTCCGGAATTTTTGGTAAGGCGTTTAGTAGGGAAAAGTGGGAATGGGTATGTAGATGAGTGAATTTAGACATATTTTTCTATTTTTCTAATTGGACCCATTATAGCAAATTTTCTTTTTAAAAGAAAAAATTAATTAAAAATTAAAGAAAGAAATGCAGAGATTAAAACACCGAGGTCTTGCCTCGGTGTTTTACTTTTCGGATGTGTTTTTAAAAAAACACCGAGGCAAGACCTCGGTGTTGGTCCAGAATGGCATTTGTGTTAGAATTTTTCCATGAAAATTTTTCTTTTAGTGATAGCATTGGCTATTTTAATTTATTTGTTTTGGAAGTGGAAAAATAGAGCTGTGTTGATTACCCATTCCGGAATTTATCATCCGGATGATGTTTTTGCTACGGCTATTTTGAGTATTTTGTTAAAGAGGAGAAAGAAGTTTTATCAAATTATTCGAACCAGAGATGAGAAAGTTTTAGAAAAGTGAAGAGATGAAAGAAACAGGGGAAGGGAGGTTTATATTTACGATGTGGGCTATATTTACGATGAGGAAAAGAATGAATTTGACCACCATCAGGGTGGTGGGGCCGGTCTTCGAGAAAATGGTATAGAATATTCTTCAGCCGGTTTGGTTTGAAAAAAGTTCGGAGAAGAATTTATGGGCAGTAAAAATGGCGCTGAAACCGTTGATAGAAAAATTATAATGGCCATTGATGCTTTAGATAATAGTCAGCAAGTTTATGATTATCGTTACGATTGTCTTGTCTATGATATTTTTAGTTTATTTAAGACCTTTACGCCTCTAAAGAAAACAAAGTGAAGGTTGTATTGGGCCTTTTTGAAATCAGTAAAACTTGCTCAATATGTTTTGAATAAGGAAGTGGAGTTTTTAGAAAAAGAGAAAAGAGATGAAAAAATTATCCGGGGAAAATACCAAAAGGCCAAAGATAAAAGGGTTCTAATTTTTGAAGATGATCAAAATATATCTTTTAATTTATTAACTGAGAAATATCCGGAGGTTCTATTTTTGATAACCAAGAAAGATGAAAATTTTTGAACAGTGGAAACTATTGTAAAGAAAAAGGGTTCTTTTGAAAGGAGAAGATACTTACCCGAAGCTTGGGCCGGCTTAAATAATGATGACTTGGAAAAAGTAACGGGAATCAAAGGTTGTATTTTTTGTCATAGAAAACGTTTTATTGCCAGTGCCAGAAGTTTGGAAGCTGCAAAAAAGATGGTTGGTTTGGTTTTAAAAGAAAAAATTAAAACATTTTCCAACACATCGGATGTGTTGGAAAAGTTAGGTCCTTGGACTTCATGAAAAAAGTAAAAACACCGAGGCAAGACCTCGGTGTCAGTGAATTAGTCTATTGCATACCCATACTCCCATATAGAGAGCAGATATTTTTTTGCCCAAGGAATATAATGTTTTTTGACATCTTTTTTCTTTCTCATGGTTAGAAGTCTGAAATTTTTTACAGTCTGTTTTAGCCCTTCCTTGATGGCTTTATTAACAGACTTTCCATTCTTTATTTTTTTTTCAGCTTTATCGGCCCACATTGTTGCAAACATAACCATGTCTTGGGGCACGCCTTCTTGGGATTTTGTCAACTGTTTGTCATCGACACTGTCTTTTATTTTCATCTGTTTTTCCTCGTGTTTTATTCATAGTATATCTATGAATTTCTGTATAAAAGTATATTATTATATGAGTATTTTGTCAAATAAAGGGGTAAAAGATTAAAACACTGAGGCAAGAGTTTGGTGTTGAGATGTTGTTTTGGGCAGCCTGGATTGCAACCCGAATCCGAGAGTTCTAACTATTTAAACCTGATTTCAACTTATTATTCTGGATCCCGGATACCTGAATTTTTCAATCAAATTTTCTGAAGAAAATTTGAGAAAAATTCGGTTCCGGGATGACCGAGCACCACTTTTGAAAAAGCATTTAGCTGAAACTGAACTTTTTATGATTTCAGAAACTAAAATTCTAAAAATTCTTGCTTCCGCAAAAGTGGCGCTCGGCTGTTGTCATCCCGGAAACAAGTTTTTCCCATGAGGAACTAATGGGTGAAAAACTTAGTTATCCGGGATCTAGGTTGTAAAAAAGAGTGGGGAAGAAAAGTCTCGGGCTCAGATTACAATCGAAGCCTAAGTGCGGGGGGGTATTTTTTAGTATGATATAATTCTTTCAATGAGAAGATGTTTTAAGAAAAAAAGTCCGGGAAAGTTTTTTAAATGTTTTTGAAAAGATTTTCGGGTTTTTTTGATTTCCATCTTTTATACTCCTTTTTTTTATAAAGTTTTCAGAAAAAAAAATAGCGGAAAAAAGGAAAGGGTCTTTCTTGGATTATCCGGGGGGGTTGATTCTTCGGTTTCTGCTGTTTTACTGAAAGAAAAATATAATGTGGTGGGAGTTTTTATGAAAGTTTACCAACCGGAGGTTGTGACTTTTTGTTGAAGAAATGAATTACTGGATGCTTGAAAAGTGGCTCGTCAGCTAAAAATTCCTTTTCTTTTTTTTAATCTGGAAAGGGAGTATAAGAAAAAGATTTTTGATTATATGATAGAAGGCTATAAAAAAGGAGAAACTCCCAATCCCGATGTCTTTTGCAATAAATTTATTAAATTCGGAGCTTTTATGGAAAAAGCTCTGGAACTGGGAGCGGACAGAGTGGCCATGGGGCACTATGCCCGCTCGGTCTATGATGAAAATGAGAGAAAATATTTTTTAAAGAAGGGAAAGGATCAGAATAAGGATCAGTCCTATTTTCTTTCGGCCATTTCCCAAGAGCAACTTTCCAAGGCCATTTTTCCTATCGGGAATTTAAAAAAATCGGAAGTTAGAAAAATTGCCAAGGAAAATAATCTCCTAACGGCGGAGAAGAAAGATTCCCAGGGGCTTTGTTTTGTGGGGAAGGTGGATATGCGATCTTTTTTACAAAATTATTTGGAGAAAAAAGAGGGGGATGTATTGAATGAAAATGGAGAGGTTATCGGACGACATCAAGGAGCTATTTTTTATACCATCGGTGAGCGCCACGGCTTTGAAATTTTTCCTCAGTTTAGAACTCCGAACACGCCTAGAAGATTTGTTTTAAGTAAAGATGTTAAGAAAAATATTCTGGTAGTGGGAGAGAAAAAGGAGGAAAATATAAAAAAATATTTGGATAGAAAAGAAATAAAAATTAAAGATTTAAATTGAATTTCCGGTGAGCCTAATTTTAAGAAAAAGTATCAAGCCATGATTCGCTACCGAGGAAAAAGTTTGCCGGCTTCTCTGAAAAAAAATGATGACAAAACTGTTACAGTTTATTTTGATGAGCCTCAGAGGTCCATCGCCAAAGGACAAATTTTGGTAATTTATGACAGTGAAAAATGTCTGGGAGAGGGTGTTATTTGTGAATAAACCAATCTTTAAACTGTGGATAAAATTTTCCACATATCTACTTTATTTGGGGATAAGTTTTTAATAAAAAGCCTAAAAACCTGAATTATATCGTATATCTAGAGCTTTTTCACAGGTTTTCAATTAAAAATACACATAGGGAAAAAGTCGTACATTCAGCGGTTTGTTAAAAAAGGTCTTTTAGATAAAACCTGCTTAAAAAATAACGGCTTTTTTCTTTGTCAATATTGATTTATGTGTAGTTTAATGTATAATTTTTTCACATTTAAATATTAAAAAATAAAAAAATGAAAAAGATTAAAAGTAAAATTCTATTCATTTTTTCAACTTTAATTTTGTTTAGCGGACCGGCCGTTTACGGAGCTCCGAAACTGATTATTGATTTTGAAAATATGAATGGCCACGCCATTGTTAAAATGGATGAAGGAAAGAGAGATATTATCTCTCTGGAAGTGATAAACAGTGAGGGTGATTTGGATTATTGAATTAGTGGGGGAGCGGATAAAGATTTATTTAAATTTGATTCGGATAAGAAATTATTAAGTTTTAAGATAACTCCTGATTTTGAGTTGCCGAGAGATTCAAACGGAGATAATGTCTATAGGGTTTCTTTAAAGATCAAGGACGATAAAAAAGAGATGAGGCAATCTTTTTGAATTTATATAGGGGATATAAAAATTTCCGGAGCCGGCAATCAGGAAAAGAACCAGACAGCCCCCGGCATTAGAGGCAAAAGACACCAGAGGGTTTGTAAAGATTCCAGTGCTTTAAACTTTGAGCCCAGGGGGCAACACGATCAAAGCCTTTGTCGTTATGGGGAGGATGAGGATAAATTATTAAAAGAAAAAATTATTCTTTTGGCTGAGTTGCAGAATTTAGAAAAAAAGAAGCAGGAAACATCAGCTCCGAAAAAACCTTTAAGGAAGAAAAAAACCGCTTGACAAGCTAAAACGGTTTCAACCAAAGATGATGATATTGCCGGAAATGTCTTAGCCCAAAAACTGTTGGAAGACGCTTCCAAGAAGGATTTGGCTGGCGGAGCCCCGACTGAAGCTGAGGCTCCTGAAGAGAATTTAAATTCTGAAGAAGAGGTTACTCAAGAGGAAAAGACAATCACTAAAGAGGAAGTTAACAAGGAAGAAGGTGAGAAAAGTTCCGGTGGAGCTTGATTCTTCTGAGGGTTTATAATTCTAGTTTTGGCAGCAGTATGATTTGTTTGAAAAAGTTTTAAAAAAGAGGATGATGAGATTGATATAGATAGACTTTAAGATACCAGAAAAGAAACAGTTAAAAGGGCCGAAGGGTTCTTTTTCTTTTATCTATTTTTTAAGGAAATTTTAAATCGAGTTTTTGAAATGGACGGCCGCCGCAGGCGGCCGTCTTTTTTTGTTTATACTTTTTTCTTGCCTTTAAAATTAAAATAATGTATAATTCCGCCAATTCAGAAATAAGATTGAGTTGTTCAGAATTTCAAATCTTTAATAATTTTTACTTTTTTGTAACGCATCCTCGGACAAAAAGAGAGGCTGTGTTAATTTTTTGTTTTTTCTAAATTTTTTAGCAAAAAGGAAAAAATTAATCATTTTTTAAAATGAATAAAACAGTAGGACAATTAGAAAAAAAGTTTTTTAAGAGATATAGAAAACCGGGGATGGAACTTCCCAATTTAATGCAACACCAGTTGGATTCTTATGATAGATTTCTTTCAGAAACTTTGAAGAAGGTTTTCAATGAATTTTCACCGATTTCCGATTATTCGGAAAAGAAATTTGATTTAATTTTTAAATCCTATCGCATTGAAAAAACGGACCTGGATGAGTTTTCGGCCAGAAAGTTAAAAACTTCTCTGCAGCACACGGTAAAAGCCAGCTACGAGTTGGTTAATAAAACTACCGGATCAAAAAAAGAGCAGGAGATTTTTATGTTTAATATTCCGGTGATGACCAATCATGGAACTTTTATTGTTAACGGAGTGGAGAGGGTTATCGTGCCCCAGCTGGCTCGATCCTTTGGAATTTTCTTTACCTTAAATGACACCAAAAAGGAAAGACAATTCGGGGCCAAGGTTATTCCGGCCAGAGGTTCCTGAGTGGAAATTGAATCGGAGAAGGTGGCCGAAAAAGATTTAATCTATGTAAAAGTTGATAGAAAGAGAAAGCTGCCCATTACATCTTTCTTAAGAATTATTTCCGGTAAAAGTGATGAAGCCATTTTGAAGCTATTTTCCGATGAGGCCAAGGAATATATTCAGAATACTTTTAAGAAAGATCCTGCTCTTTCAACAGAGGAGTCCTATGTGGAGTTATATAAAAGGCTGAGAGATGGGGAGATTGTGGCGCCAAACTATGCCAAGGATTATATTGATTCTATTTTTTCCTTGGAAAGATATGATATTTCCGAAATAGGAAGAATCAGGTTTAATAAAAGATTTAACAAAAAGGAGATTAAAAAGTATTCCGATGCCGATAGGTTGTTAACTTTGGATGACTTGGTAACAATTATTGAAAAGATTGTTCAGCTCAACAATGATCAGGAGGCCGTTCCCGATGATATTGACCACCTGGGCTCCAGGAGGTTAAGATTTTTTGATGAGATGATTGAGGCTCGAGTGAGGCTTGGTCTTTTCCAAATGAAAAGAAATATCCAAGATAAGATGTCCATTGCCGATTCAGCCACTTCCGAGCCTTCATTCTTTTTGAATACCAGGCCGATTCAAACCAAGATTTTGGAATTCTTTAACACCAATCCTTTGTCCAACTTTATAGACCAAGATAATATTCTCTACGAACTTGAGGATGGGCGAACGGTTTCCGCTTTGGGACCGGGGGGGCTGGTCAGGGAAAGGGCCGGCTTTGAGGTTCGTGATGTCCATCCTTCTCACTACGGAAGACTTTGTCCCATTCATACTCCGGAAGGTCAGAACATCGGTTTGATTCTAAGGTTGGCTTCCTACGCTCGGGTGAACAAGTATGGAATTATAGAAACTCCCTACCTGGTGGTTAAGAACGGTAAGATAACTAAGGAAATTGAGTATCTTGACGCCTATGCCGAAGAGGAGGCAAAAATCGCCCATTCGGCCACCAAGGTTGATGATAAGGGAGTTTTCAAGGAGAAGGAGATTGAGGTTAGATTTAAGGGAGACCCTTTGATGGTGGATGTGAAAGATGTACAGTATATGGATATTTCCGCCTACCAACCCTTCTCCATTGCCACTTCCATGATTCCTTTTGTTAATCATGATGAGGCCAACAGGGCTCTTATGGGTTCAAACATGCAGAAACAGGCCACTCCTTGCATTAAGCCGGAAGCGCCTTTGGTGGCTACGGGTATAGAGAGTGATGCGGCCAAGTATACGGGAAGGCTGATCTATGCTGAAAAAAACGGAGAGGTGAGCTATGTGGATGGAAGCAGGATTGAGGTCAAGGAAGGAAGTAAAAAGAGAATTTATAATCTGGTGAATTTTGAAAGAACCAATACTTTCTCAATGTTCCACCAAAGACCGGTGGTTAAGAAGGGGGATAAAATTAAGGCCGGAGACCTTTTGGCCGATACCACTTCCTCTGATCACGGTCAGATTGCCGTAGGGCAAAATATGCTGGTGGCCTTTATGTCCTTCTATGGAGCCAACTATGAAGATGCCATTATCGTTTCCGAAAGAGTGGCCAAGGAGCATAAATTTACCAATATTCACGTTAAGGAATATGTGGTGGACGTGCGAGAAACCAAGTTGGGACCGGAGCAAACCACCCAGGATATTCCCAATGTTTCCGAAGCCGTTTTGAAAAATCTTGATGAAGAGGGAATCGTGGTTGTTGGGAGCGAGGTTAAAAAGGGAGATATTTTAGTGGGAAAAGTTACCCCTAAAGGTGAGGCGCAACTGACCCCGGAAGAAAGACTTTTGAGATCCATTTTTGGAGAAAAGGCCAAGGACGTTAAAGACACTTCTTTGAGGCTGAAGTCCGGCGAGAAGGGTAGAGTGGTTGGCGTAAAAATTTTTGACCGGGCCAAGGGAGAAATTAACGAAACCGGTGTTATCAAGAGAATTTATGTGCAGGTGGCCGAATTAAGAAATATTAAGGTCGGAGACAAGCTCTCTGGAAGGCATGGTAACAAAGGTGTGGTCTCCATGATTCTACCGGAGGAAGATATGCCTTATACGGAAGATGGAAGATCAGTTGATATTATTCTATCTCCGCTAGGCGTGCCTTCTCGTATGAATCTGGGTCAGATTTTGGAGGTTCACCTGGGTCTGGCTGCCGGAACTCTAGGTTATCAGGCCATTGCGCCACCGTTCTCCGGAGCCACTGAGGAGGAAATTTCAGAAGAACTGAAAAAGGCCGGTTATCCGGAAACGGGAAAATTAAAACTGATTGATGGAAAGACCGGAGAGTATTTCGGAAGAGATATTACCGTTGGTTATATGTATATTTTGAAACTGCACCATATGGTGGAGGACAAAATGCACGTGCGATCGGTCGGTCCTTACTCTCTAATCAACCAACAGCCCCTGGGTGGAAAGGCCCAGGAGGGAGGTCAGAGATTCGGGGAGATGGAGGTCTGGGCACTTCTTGGTCACGGAGTGGCCTACACTTTGAGAGAAGTTTTGACCGTTAAGTCCGATGATATTCTGGGAAGGTCAGCCATGTATGATTCTATTATTAAGGGCAAGAATTTCATT
>JALVSO010000047.1 GCA_027024305.1 Candidatus Parcubacteria bacterium
CTTTTTGAACTAATTTTTCTACTTTTTTATTCTTTTTTTATGATTCTCAAAATACTCATCTATCATCTTTAATTTAAGTTCTTTTGAACAACCGTTATGATTTCTTAATAGTCTTTTAAGATAAGAAAACTCACCACCATCTAAAAGATTGGTAGTGTTTCGAATTTTTAATTCCGGATATTTTAAATAATTAAATAAGTAAGGAAGATTGGTTTGAAGTGAACGGACAGCTGATCTTAATCTTTTATGAATATATTCATATCTTTTGGTTTCTAAATTAAATTGTTTTTCATTTAAAAAATCTTTTCAGTAAATTAAATAATCTTTAAATAGATCTTTAAATTCTTCTTCCGTAATTTCAGTTAATAGTTCAGTTAATAATTTTAAACTTTTAGAAGCCGGTAATCTTGGTTTGCGAGTAATATATCTCAAAATAGTTTGTAATTGATGAAACTGACAATATTGAATAAGTATCTTTTCTTTTTCAAAAAACTCTCTAAGCCCCTTTTTTCCATCAATTACAACGGATTGGACGGTAAAACCATCTTCAATCAACTGAAAATACATTTCTTTGTAATCAGATAATCTTTCACTATGAACTTCTTTTCAAATTAAAGGTTCTTGTTTTATTGAATCATAAAAAACCATTATTCCAAACTCTGTATTAAATTTTCTTTTATTAAAGAAAACAACATCAATAATTAAATTAATTTTTCTTGGTTTTTTCTTTTTAATTTCCACTTGATAATTTTCTAAATATTTTTGAATTGTTTTTGTACTTAAAATATATTTTTCTGATAAATCTTTTAAAGTTTTTTTCTTCCAAAAGTATTCTTTAAATATTTTTTCACTTAAATTGATTTTCTTTTTTCTGTGTTTAGATTGAAATTTTCTTTGACAGTTTTTACAAAAATACCTGGTTACAGGTCTTTTAACATCTTTTCTAATTCCACGTTTTATTGTTTTTAAACTTGAACAATATGGACATTTTACAGCCCTTCTTTTTGTTATTTTGACCATAATTATCCATTTTATCTATTTTTAAAATAGATAATCCTTGGTTTTTGTTATGTATAAAAGAAATCCGGGGTTTTTAGGACCCGGATTTTTCGTTTACGCCTTTTTTTACATTTTTCAGAAGTGCTACTTGGGAAACCCTTCTTTGTTGTCTGACGGCCGCCGTAGGCGGCCGGCACTGCGAGAAGAAACAACGAAGCAATCCAAATACAAACTTAGAAGCCTTGCTTCTAAGTTTTAGTTTAGAAAAATTAATGGTAGAGAAGGGTTAAAATTCTTTTCCTTATTTCCCGATAGGCGGGCACGGCGGAACCAACGATACCGGCTGTGATAAAGAAGATGACACTCATCAAAAGAGCCTTTTCTTTCAAAAGCGGAACAACATCGGCCATGGGCATATCCAGAGGGTTTTTCCGGAAAGCTCCGATGATCCCGTAGTTCATCAGAAAATAACCGAAAAGTGATCCCAAGAGAGCATAGAATAAACCGCGAAAAACATAGGAATAAATTATGGAGTTTTGCCTAACCCCCATGGCCTTTAAAATTCCCACCTGTCTGCGGTTATTGACAATATCCACAAAAATAATAATGAAAATAACAAGACCGGCCACCAGGGAGCCGATAATTCGCAGAATGGTTCCAATCATTTCAAAGGATTTTGAGATGGCCGCCCCCAACAAGAGTTTCTCTTCCCAATCGGCTATATCATATTTTCCATAGCCGGCTTTTTTTAAGTCGGCTACCAGAGATTTCGCTTGCTTTTTGTCTTTTAGGCGAAAAATAATTCTATCGGCTCCGGAATAGAGCCCGACCATTCTCCGCAGCTCTTTTTCCGGCACAAAAGCTCTCATATCCATATCAAAATTTTTGGTTTTAAAAATACCGACCACTTGAAACTCCGCCGATTTTCCTCCCCTTTCCACCAAAATCTTATCTCCGACTTTCACCCCGCCCAAATCATCGGGGAAAACCGAAACTCCGTAACCCCCGGCCAATTCCGTCCCCAGAATAATCTTGCCGCGGTCATCATCACGAAGCATCCGGCCATCAACAATTTTCGGAGCCATATCAAAAACAAAATTTCTACCCTCATTTCCCGTGTCCATACCCATTAAAAAAGCGGGTTGCCTTTTTTCATCTCGTCCGTCCTTTTCCTTTTGATTAACCAGAGTTACTCCGAATTCCAAAATCTGACTAACCTTTTCCACCCGAAAATCATCCTTGAATTTTTCCACTATTTCATCGGCTTTTTTTATATAGTCTCCGCCGGCCGCCGGTTCCACAACCACCTCGCCGAACTGATAATTTATTTTTCCCTTATTCATTCCCGCGGTAATACCGGCAAAGATGGCATCGGTAAAAAGGAGATTCAAAAAAACAATCATCATAATCCCCACCACCAAAATCAGAGAAGCCTTGTTCCCCCTTTGGATTGATTTTCAAGCCAGAAAAAAGGCCATATGAAAATCATTTTGGATTTCTCTGATTTTCTTCATAATTCTACTTTTTAAGTTTAACTATTTTTAAGCCTTTGAAATCATCGGCCCCGACCTCCAAATAATTTTCTCCCACAAAACCGGCAGAAAAATACTTTTTCAAAAACTTTTTATCAAAAATTCCTTCTTTCTTCGGATTTAAAATCATCACAAAATAACCCTTTTCATCTTTCTCCACCAACTTCCGACTCAAAGCGGGTAGACCCTCCTTCTTTTCCAAAATGATATTGGCTTCACCAAGCATTCCCGGTAGGATTTTTTTATTTTCCTCATCCTCGTCAAAAAGAATTTTGGCTCTATAATAATTGATACCGAAAATTTCCTCGGATTCCGGATAGATAAAAGATAATTTTCCTTTAAAAAGTTTATCACCGAAAGCGTCCAGTTTAATTTCAGCCTCCATACCAACGGCTATTTTAGCCACATCCACCTCGGGGATTTTTACTTCAAAATAGAAACCGGCGGAATTTATTTTTACCAGAGGTTCCGATGGTGAAAGATATTCACCCTCGTCTTTATAAACCTTAACCACCAAACCGCTCCGAGGGGCCCGAATATAGGTTTTTTGTAACTGTAAATAGGCATTATTGGCCGAAACTTGTGCCGCCTTTATTTTTTCCTCGGCAATTTTCAAATCAGCCTCCGAAACGACATTTTTGGTTTTCTCTTCCAGGATTTGATTATTATCCAACTGCTTTTCCAAAATTTCCAATTGATTTTTCAGAGTGATTAAATTATTCTTTTTAAGACTAATGCTCTCTTTAAGCTCCGAGAGTTTTTTCTCCTGCTCTTCTCGCTCCGTGTCCGTATAGCCCAAAAAGTTTTTGGATGCCTCGTATAATTTTTCAGCCATCTTTTCAAACTCTCCGCTTATAACTATGGCTTCATCCAAGGCAACCTCTTCCTTTTCCGAATAAAGTTTAAAGCTTTGTCCCAATTGATACCTCATTTCTTCCAAAGCGGACATCTCATCCTCATGGGCAAGGCGACGATTAAAAACCGGATAGCTGTCCAAATGAGCAAAATAGTCATCAATCTCTAAACGCAATTTTTGATCCAAAAAAATATTAAGGTCATCAATGCCACTTTTAATATCATCCCTAATCTTGGTTATATTTTCCAAAGTTATTTTTCGATTATTTTCCGCCAGTTTTAAATCCAAATCCAAATTTTGATTGGGATTTTTGGTTTTCTCATAGCCGGCCTTGTTTAGATTAATATTGGCGTAGGCCGAATTCAATTGGGTTCTGTAATCGCTGTCTTTGATTTTCAACAAGAGCTGACCTTTTTTAACTTTCTGACCTTCTTCAACATACTTTTTAGACATGATTCCCGGAATTTCAGAGGCCAGAGTAATTTCATAGTCGGCCAAGACCTTTCCATCCACATTAACCGCCTTTTTTAAATTCTCATTTTTAATTTCAACCACTTCATAATCAAAATCCGGATTAGCCGTCTTATACCTTTGATAAAGTCCATGGAGAATAAAAAGCAAAAGCAACAAAAAAATCACCGCAAGAATTTTTCACTTTTTCTTTACAAATTTTAAAATCTTTTTCACCATCGCCAAATTATATATTAAAACAAAAAAAACAAAAGTAGTCCAAAATTAATTACTTACCTTCAAGAATTACTCGATGTTACACTTGTGAACAGGTGTTCACAAGTGTAACATCGAAAAAGAAAAAACGGCCGTTCCAAAACAGCCGTCCTGATTATTGATTTTTCTTATTCTCTCTACGACGATTAATAAGCTCTAAAACAATAATAACCGCCATGATTGAGAAAAAGAAAAAGTTAAAAAACAATTCAAGATTGTAAATATTCATAACGCCCTCCTTTTTTGACTATATAAATTAAAACACAATATACTCTAACTTTCAAGAAAACCCCAATGGACCGCAATTGATAATTACGACTCCAATTAAATAGTACAAATATAACTTTTATCTTTTGCCTTTAGCAACGGCTTTTGCCACGGCCTCCACCACTCCCTTTTCAAAGGGTCCCGGAATAATTTTTCTCGGGCTTGGTTTTTTGACCAATTTGGCCAGAGCTTCGGCGGCGGCTATTTTCATTTCATCGCTGATTTGTTTTTTACCGGCCTCAATGGCCCCTTTGAAAATTCCCGGAAAAGCCAGAACATTGTTTATCTGATTGGGAAAATCACTACGACCGGTGGCCACAATTTTAGCTCCGTATTTTTTGGCCAGATCCGGCATAATTTCCGGAATAGGATTGGCCATGGCGAAAATAACAGCATCAGAATTCATAACTTTTAAATGTTCTTCCTTTAAAATATCCGGTGCGGAAACACCGATAAAAACATCGGCTTCCACCAAAGCCTCCTTTAAATCACCACAAAGACCTTTTTTGGAAAAAGATAAAACTTCTTTTTTGATTTTATTCAGGTCATTTCTTTTTTTACAAACCAGACCGCGAGAATCCACAAAGAGAATATCCCCAACCCCGTAGAGTTTTAGAAGCTTTCCTGTGGCCACTCCGGCGGCCCCCACTCCGTTGATAACAACTTTAATATTTTCCTTTTTCTTTTTAACTATTTTTAAAGCGTTAATCAAACCGGCCAAAACCACAATGGCCGTACCGTGTTGGTCATCGTGAAAAACCGGAATATCCAATTCTTTTTTTAATCGCCCCTCAATTTCAAAACAACGGGGAGCGGAGAAATCTTCTAAATTTATACCGGCAAAGGATGGAGCGATATTTTTAACGGTCTGAATAATTTCTTCCGTATCCTGGGTATTCAAAACAATGGGAATGGCATCCAAACCGGCAAACTTTTTGAACAAGACCGCCTTACCCTCCATCACCGGCATGGCCGCCTTCGGTCCGATATTGCCCAGCCCCAGAACGGCCGAACCGTCGGAAATAACCGCCACCGTTTTTCCGGCGGAAACCAAATCTCGATATTTTTTCTCATCCTTGGCAATCACTCGACAGGGCTCGGCCACTCCGGGAGTATAGGCGATGGATAAATCCTTTTTGTTTCTCAGGGGAAATTTTAAACCGGTGAAAATCTTACCTCCATGCCTTTTGTGTAACTTTAAACTTTCTTTATTATAATCAATTTTTTTCATGCTCCCCATTCTAACATTTTATAGGTAACTATTAAAATCTAATCGCAAGAGCTTTTAAAACCAAAAACCAAACTTACCACACTCAATTCCGTACGGAGTTAAGTGTGGTAAATTTAAATTTTAAAAAAAAATAAAATAAAAAAGAAGGAAAAAGAAAGAAAAAAAACAAAAACTCCCGGGCAGAGCAACCCTGAACTCTCTACACAGCTAATACCTTCCTAATCAACCTTCTAAAAGACCGGTTGGTATTCACACGAATGCCGGTACAGTTGATTGAGGGCTTTTTCTGGAGGAACAAAAATCTCCGGCAGTAAAAGAAATGGTATTTTAAAAAAACCAAAACATCAACTAATTGACTTTCAGAGTAATCTATAAATAAGGCAAAAAGTTTCGAACTTTTTTGTTTTTTAATCCCTTATGATGTATAATACTCCCATGTATTATGTAAAAAGTTTTGAAGAAGACTTTCACACAAAGATTGTCGTAAAGGGTGGTAAGAAAAAGTTTCAATCGGTGGAAGATATTGTAAAAACAAAAACCATAAAACCAAATACTCTGAGTTTCGGAGTTGAACAAAGACTAAGCACAACAATCATCTCTAAAGAATATAGAAAATCCTACAGACCACAGGGAATAATCTTTAAAACAAAACAGAAACCGGATTATATTATCCCCTTTGACCTAGTTGTCCTTAGCGACGTTGAAAATGTCGTGGTCCATTATTACAGAATCAAAGACAGCATTCACTTTTATTATAATCATAAGTTAATTAAAGGCTTTGATAAATTTTTATATAAAAGCTTTAAATCAATGATAAAAAAATATCCAACACCGGATCATGTTTGAAAAGCTGTTAATGAGTTTCGGGAGAAAAATGGTTTTAAAAAACTTCCAAAAAGCAAGAAAAGATTATTTCAATATAATGAAGCAGTATTTCATTCAGATGTTAAAATAGAACCCATAGCGATATTTGGCTATAAGAAAGAGGCCAGAGAAAAAGCAAAGAAGTTAGGATTAGAATACTTCAGGTCAGTTAATGAGTTTTATAAAAAGTATGGAGAATAAACTGTTCAGAAAAATAGTACCTGCCGGTGTTGGAGTTTTAATTAGAAATGAGAAAAATGAATTTTTATTAGGTAAAAGAACTGTTGATAATGGCATGGGTTTTTGGTCAACACCTGGAGGCTTTATAGAGCCCAATGAAACCCTGGAAGAGGCTGGCTTAAGGGAAGTTTTAGAAGAAACCGGCTATAAAATTGATAATATAAATTTCTTGGGAATAACCGTACTGGTCGGAAAAGAAGAATCATTTTTTGATGCCTGCTTGATAGCAAAAGTTAATTCCAACGATCTAAAAAAAGTTTGCAAAATAAAAGATATTGAATGTGACGAATGATTATGGATCCCAAAGAAAGAAATAAAAAATATAAAACTTTGAAAACCTGCTGAAGCTATTTTTAAATTGTATTTTGACAAAAAGATTTATTATGAAATGAAAATCTAACTTGAAACTTTTAAATCCAAAACACCAAGGCAAGACCTCGGTGTTGTTGTTTTGCGGTGATTTTTCCGTTTTTATTTCTTCCTCAAAATTTCCCAGAGGTCAAAGAGGTATTCATCGTACTTGTTTTCCTTCAAAAATTCCTCCCGGTCGTATTGTCTGTCCAAAAATTCCCCGCTCAAAATATCTTGGGCGAAATCGTTAATCTCTCCTTTCAATTTCTCCACATCTTCCTCCGAAATATATTCAACCTGTCGGACCAAATCTTTTTCTTCCTTCAATTCCTCCACAAAGTCCAAAACTCCTTTTTCCACCGCCCCCTCAATTTTCGGATTTTCATCAATCAGGAGCTTGTAAAAAGTCAGCTGTCTTTTTAACTCTTCGGCCGATTTTCTTCTCTTCTGCTTGGTGTTGTAGCCGGTTTTGTAATCCACCACCGTTAGGGCATCGCCATTTTTTTCAATCTTATCGGCGAAACCGGTCAGCCTAAGATTGTGCCCGTCCTCCAATTCCAAACTCCTGCCCAGGGCTTTCTCCAATTCAATATTTTCAAAAACAAAATCATTTTTATATTTTTCCACATACCTTGTCAAAAGTTCTCGACCGTCATTGTAGATTGAATCAAAATACTTTTCCGGAATAACAAATTTTTTCAAGGAATTTTCAAAAACCTCCAAAATATCTTTTTGACCTTTTTCTTTAAAATAACCTTCCAGGGCATCGTGGATAATATTCCCGAAAATCAAAGGTTTTGATTGGCCCGATGGTAGCTGAATAAGGTTTCGGAAAAAATAAAGAATGGGAGATTTAAAATAATTATTCAAGGCCGAAACCGATAACTTCTTTCGCAAAAACAATTCCTTAATATATTCCCTGTCAAAAATACTCTCTTTCAAATCTTCCTTTTTGGCAAAATATATTTTCATCTTTTCCACCAAATCTTTTTCCGGCACCTCCACCTTCTCCAATAAATCTTGATTTAGAGATTCAATGAATTTTGACGGCTCGTTGGCTTTACTTTTTCCTTTTTCCCCTTTCGGATAGGATATGGTCAAACCTTTTTTAGCCCGGGTGATGGCCACATAGAACAAACGTCTTTCATCGTCTTCATCGGATTTAGCTTTGGAAACGGGTAGGAGAAAATTCAAACCGCCACGACCTTTTCCGCTCCATTTATCCTGAACGGCATTGGTCAGATAGACATAATCAAATTCCAATCCCTTGGAACGGTGGGCGGTCATCAAATTAACCCCCTCCTTCAACTGATTGCCGGAAACGGAAATATTCATATTGTGAGTTTTTAAAATTTCAATATACCTCAAAAAATCATCCAAATTGTATTCCGCCTTGGACAAAGCCTGCTCCCGAATCTCGTTGAAAATCTTTTCAAAGCGGGAAAGAGCCATAAGATTATTTTCTTGAGAAATCAAATTCTCCAAAAAGCCGGTTTCCACCACAAAATAATTCAGAAAATCCAAAAAGTCCCGGTTTTTTTCTTCTTTCTTTAACTCTTTCAGCTTCTCGGCAAAATTCAAAAACTTTTTCAAATCATCTTCCTCCATATCCAGACTTTCCAAAATACTTTCCGATGAAATGATTTTATAGACCGATTTATTTTCAATTTTATTTCCACCCTTTCGCACGGCCAGCCGGTCCAAAACCTTAACCGCCGCTAGAGGATTGAATTTTAGAAAATCAATGAAAAGAACTCTGCCCAGGGCTTCATCGTTATAGGGATTGGCCACGGCTTCCAGGAGCAAAATAAACTTTTTAATCTCGCCACTTTCCAAGATATTCTCATTGGTAAAAAGCTTGTGGGGAATTTTCATCTTGGCCAAAATATCCGCCACCTCGGCACCCTCTTTATTATTTCGGAAAAAGACGGCAATGTCATCGGGTTTAATTCCGGCTTCCAGCTTCTCTTTAATTTGCTCTCCCAAAAAAATCAATTCCTCCCGGCGACTTTCCAAAACGGCCAAAGAAATTTTTTGTCCCTCTTTTTTTCTCTCCGGATTTTCCGCTCTCAATTCTTCATCTTCGGGGATTAGAGAATAGGCCAGGTCCAAAATATTTTGAGTGGAACGATAGTTATTTTTCAAATTGATGATTTTAACATCCCGATATTTTTTCTTAATTTTTTGAAATTCTTCAATATCCGCCCCTTGAAAACGGTAGATGGCCTGCTTGGCATCCCCCACCGTAAAAATATTCGGTCGCCCCTCGTTTATCTCGGCTTCACCGATCAGCTCCACCAGTTTGTTTTGGGCCTCGTTGGTATCCTGGTGCTCATCCACCAAAATATACAAATATTGCTCCTGCAATCTCTGTAAAAAATCCGGGTTGTTTTTGGCTTCTTCCACCACCCGCAAAATCATATCGTCAAAATCAAAAAGCTTTCTCTCCTCCAATTCCTTCTGATATTTTCGATAGATATCCAAAAGCTCCCTTTGCTTTTCCAGCTCGTTCTTGGCATCTTCCAAAACCGTGGGCTTCAAATCACCGGCCTGAAAATTTTTGTATTTCTTCTTGTAAAAGGCTTTTTCTCCCTTGGAATCAATATATCTTTGCTCCAAATCGGCAAAGCTTTTTTCAAAATCATCGGGAGAAACGGCTTCGGATTTCAAATCGGAAATGGCCGAAATGATTTTTCGGGTATTGTGAAAATCGGAAGCGAAAGTTTTCAGTTTTTTATAGCTCCCCTTTTCCAAAATTCCGTCAATGATATCAACCTGTTGAATCTCCGAAATCGGCTGGGAAAAAGAGAATCGCCGGAAATATTCCGGGTATTCTCTAATCCGGTCGGCACAGAAAGAATGGAAGGTATTGATATTAACCTCATAGGCCTCATCGGGTCCGATAAAATCTTTCAGCCTCTCCCGCATGGCCTTGACTCCGGCATCGGTGAAGGTCAGAGCCAGAATATTGGAAGAAAAATCAGCCCCGTTTTGACGAATAATATTGGCGATGCGCAGAGTCAAAATCTGGGTCTTTCCCGTTCCCGGCCCGGCCACCACCACCACCGGCCCCTCAATGCTCTCCACCGCCTCCCTCTGTTCGGGGTTTAATCTTGCCAAAGCCTCTTCAAACTTTTGGCTGTATTCTTTTTTTAAATCTTTGTTTTGCATAATTCCTTAAATTTTTTACTTAGAATAAAATCTTCTATCCAAGATATAGACCTTTTTTAATGGCAACAAAGACCTTGTTTGCAAATCAAACTTATCATAATATTGAAATATTAAATTCACTAAATTATCCAAATCCATAAAAGATAATTTACCGGAATTTTTGAATTCCTTCTGAACATCCGAAGTAAAACCTCCGGAGCTAAAATAAATACCCTTTCTGTTTTTATTATTTAAAACTGAATCAAAACTTCTAACAGAAGAAGAACTAATCTTTGTGTCTTTTCTATGTTTAACTTCAACCAATATAGTGTCTTTATCCAGACCAAAATCATCTTTAGATACAATAATATCATAGCCACCATCTGCCTGGGTGTGCGAACCTCTTAAAGCGGTTTTGTATCCAATTCCCCTAAACACCCCGGCAATAAATTCTTCCATTTCTTCGGAAGACAATTCTAAAATTTTAGCTTTAATATCTTCCTTTAAATTCTCTTCAATATCGATTAAATCATCAGAGGGTTCATATTCCATACTTTCAACACTGTCAGATACATCTTTTTTCTCCATCAACATAGTTGAAAATAGATTCTCTCTGACTTCCTTTCTACTAATTTCCGTAACTGTCATAAGGGAACCGAGAGAATACTTGGTTATATCATCAAGTAAATCTCTCTTTAAAGGATTATCTATGTTTAATCACTTTACTTTCCTATAGTGTTTCGGATCATAGTCTCCGGTGTCTTCAAAACCATAATCACTTATTATTTCTCCAAAGTAATAAGATCTTATTTTGGGGTCATAGGTTAAAACATAGTCACCGACTTTCATTTCATGGGCGATTTTATACAATTGAGAGAAAACATTTCTATTTGGGGATGGATTTCTAAATTTATTAAGATTATTTTTTATTTCATCTACTGTCTTATATTTTTTTAAATCATCAAAAAAGCTAAAATTAACAAAAACTTCCCCTTTTTTTAAAAACTCTTCTATCAAATCACCACCCGAAGCCTTAACCATTCACATTCTTTTGTTTGTATCTATTTTCATATCATTCCCATTCTATCATCTTTCCCCTTAAAAATAAAAATAAAATATGGGTGTTAATACTAGTCGCTGCATTTTTTACAAAAAACACTGAAAAGCCTTATATTTACTTGAAATAATCGCGGCATTTTACAAAACGAATTGCGACATTTTTTATAAGCTCCTGGCGGAAACTCTTTATTTTTCAAGAAATAATTAGGACATTTTAAATAGAAAATTGGATATTTTGAAGTCAAAAATTCACTCACCCATTCCATCATTCCCCTACTCGGAAACCAACCCAACTCCCCAAAAAAATCACATCGGTATTCGCAGGAATACTATTACAGCCCTTGTGACAAAAAACTTTGTTTACTAAAATCAGCAGAGGCAGATGAGCATTCAGTATTAAAAAACACCTGTGGAGTACAGAAATTTTCTTTTAAAGTTCGCGTACAAAAGTTAACACTTTTTGGGTATCAGATCAGATGGTACAAAGTTAAAAGAAAAAATCGCTATCGTGATTTTTTCTAAAACTTTGTCCATCAATTAAGTCAGGACTCGGCCACCCAGCATCGGCTCCAAACCACAACGACACCGGAGCCTGATGCGCGCGGCCCCGCCGGGCGGACATAACTTTTGAAAAACATACTCCCTTCGGTCGTTGTTTTTCAAAAAGTTATATTGCCGCCCTTTTTTCGAGTCCTTCCGGATGGTACAAAGTTAAAAGAAAAAATCGCTATCGCGATTTTTTCTAAAACTTTGTCCATCCGGAAGGACTCGAACCTTCGACCTGCCCAAGATTAAAATCAGCAGAGACGGATGCTCATCCGGTTATAAAAAACACCTGTGGTAAGGTGTTCTCT
>JALVSO010000048.1 GCA_027024305.1 Candidatus Parcubacteria bacterium
ACTCTCTTTTACCCCAATCAATCCTATGTTACAATGTTTTTATGTTAAAAACTCACTTTCACAAAAATATTGTTTGATATGATTTTCTTCAGCCATCCAGAGAAAAATTTTTGCCTTTGGCCGAAAAACTGAAGATAGACCCTTACATCATTGAAAAGTTTTTACTGCCAACCAACCGCGACAAAGCTCTGATTTTAGGAGATCATCTTTTTCTATCCATTTCCATACCTGATTTCAAAAATGGCGAATATGAAAAACAGGAACTGAAGTTTATCATAGGTAAAAAATACATCATTACGGCAACCAATTCCAAAAACGAAGGTATTGAATTTTTCAAAAGTATTTTTGAAGACAATGCTCATTTCCAAAAAAGTGAAGAATTCGCCAGCCCGGTTGTTTACACCTTTCTTCACATGATGGAAAAGGTCTATGAAAATATGATTTTTGAACTGAAAAATCTGGAAAAAGAAGTTGATTTAATAGAAAAAGAAATATTTTCCGGACGAGAGGCCGAAATGGTTAAAGAGATTTCCAGAGTCAATAGAAAAGTAATTGATTTTGGAAAAAATATTTCCGGTCACCAAGAAACCTGGGATGTTTTTCTAGCCCTGGCCAAAGATTTCTTTAACAACCCCCAAAAATATGATGCTCTGGAATCAATCACCTTGTCGTTTCAAAAAGTTATGTCTGAATGAACCCACCTCAAAGAAACTATCCACGAGCTTAGGGATACCAATAATTCCCTCTTAAACTCAAAACTTGGAGAAACGTCTAAAACTTTTACTCTGATTGCTTTTCTAACTTTACCCATCACTCTATTCGCCTCAATTCTTTCTATCCCGACCAAGCAAAAACATTTTTTGGGTAATAGTGACTATGACTTCATCATTATCATTTTCGTCAGCATTGCCCTATCTTTGATAATGCTGGCCATTTCCAAATGAAAAAGATGGTGGTAATTTTTTGAATGAAAAGTACCAATAAGAAGTACCGCCTTGGCTCTTTTTATTTTGGTTTACAATAAGTCATGCCAAAAGCCACAAAACATCCTTCAAAATACCCAAACATTTTGAAGGTGCAACAAAACCGAAGTATTCCGAAATATTCACTTAGGTTTTGGTGTTTTGTATTTTTGCTTTGGCAGGAGTCGGCGCCGGTTCTAAGCTCATCAGCTCCTCCGTTTCACTCCGGAGCTTCTTATGCCACTTCCAAATATAACAAGAGTGATGTTCAGAACAACCCCGCTTTTTTCAGCCTTTATTCCTCCAAGTTTTCGGAATAAAAGTAAGGTGTCAGGGACGACTCAGATAGGCATTTTTCCCCAGCACCACTTTTGAAAAAATTTTTAACTGAAACTGAACTCTTTCTGATTTTACAGACTAAAATTTTAAAACTTCTTATTCCCACAAAAGTGGTGCTGGATCAAAAATCCCGCCGAGAGCTACAAAATATAACAAAACCGAAGTATTCACTTCGGTTTTGATATTTTGTGCTTTTGTTTTAGCAGGAGTCGGCGCCGGTTCTAAGCTCATCAGCTCCTCCGCTTCACTTCGGAGCCTCTTCGCTAAGAACCCGCTGCCCCGACGCGGGGACGTAAAATCTTAGAAAAACGGCTCGTAAACTCGCCTGTTTTTCAAACAGATTTTGCATAGCCCCGCTTTTTTCGACTCCTGCCGAGAGCTACAAAATATAACAAAACCGAAGTATTCACTTCGGTTTTGATATTTTGTGCTCTCGGCAGGAGTCGAACCCACAACCGCGGTTCCGAAGACCGCATAGTTATCCGTCAGAAACCAAAATGGCGCCATCGGTAGTAACTAAAATGGTGCTCTCGGCAGGAATCGAACCCACAACCGCGGTTCCGAAGACCGCTGTTATATCCATTTAACTACGAGAGCATACTTTTTACAAAGTGTGCGAGTACCGGGAATTGAACCCGGATCTGATCCTTGGCAAGGACCTATTCTACCATTAAACTATACTCGCAAAATTTTTCTGAAATATAACATTTTCTCCTTTATTTTTCAAATTGAATTTGCAAAAAAAGTATTTTTTGTTAGAATTATGGAGCAAAAAAAGCGGGATTAGTTAAATGCAAAATAAAACTTTATAGCACTTCTGCCCAGGCAGAAAATAAATATAAGTAATGTGTTTAAATAATCACAAAAAGTAAGAATATATAAATGCGGGATTAGTTAAATGGTATAACTTCTGCCTTCCAAGCAGCGATTAGCGGTTCGATTCCGCTATCCCGCACATAAAATAAAAAAACAGAAAGTACTTTCTGTTTTTTTATTTTATGTGCAGGGTAAGGAAAGCAAACTGCTTTGCTTTCCGGCGGAATCGAAAGGTAGAGGTATCCCGGCGCTTTACTTTTAACATTATACTTTCAATTATTTCTTTTACCACATTTAACTCCGTAGGGAGTTAAATGTGGTACAAACCACATCCATAAAACTAACTCTTACTATTCCCTTCTTCCTCCCTATAATCCATATCATAGGACCAGGCGTAATCGGTAACCTTATCAATTCAATACAAATATTTTCCCCTATCATCAATCTTTAAATCAATGACATCAAAATTCTTATTCTCCAAAAGAGAATCGAAGACTATTTCACTATAAACTAAATCCGTATCTATTTTTAAAATATCATCTTTAAAATAAACCTTTCCCTTATATCAATCATCGGGTTGATCCTTCCCTTTCAATTGAGTTGGCACAGCGCAGTATAAATTTATATTATCTTTATCCCAAACACATTTTTCAATAAGAGTTGAAATTTCCAAATCTTTGACCTCTCCGCTTTTTAGATTCTTAACATACAATTTAAATTCACCATCCCTATCTTTAAAAGTGTAGGCAATTTTTGTAAAATTGTAATTCGGTAAAATATTGAGGGCAATTTCAGAAATACCCAAATTATCAAAACGTCCGTTTTTAACATCCAAAGAAAAAGCCACCGACCGAGCATCGGAACTAACCTTATTTGAAGCCGCTATCTTATTGGGATTATTAAAAGAGAAATTTCACTCCCTCAAGCTATTGGAAAAAATCTCCTTTTTATTCTCGGAATTTCTGTTTGTTAAAATTCCATGAATTTTTCCATCCTTTTCCCTATATTGGTTATATAAAGTAGTGTAATAAACCCCGGAACCATTAAAATAGATGTCTAAAATATTATCCGGAAAAAATAAACCTTCAAACTTTTTTAAAAGAGGGTCAAAAGAACCGGGGTCTTTCTCCTTCTCCAAAACCATTTCTTCTTCGCTTTTATCTTTTAGGGTAACCATATAGGTTTTAACGGCAAAGTCATCACGATAGCGAATTATAATATTATTTTTATCCATGAACTTAGCCTCAAAAACCTTGGGGATGGTCACATTGGAAATCCTGTAAATTTTTGAAGTGAAATCATAACTGGAATAAATATGACTATTCCTTTGAGATATATATCTGATTTCAGAATACTGACTATCCAAATCAAGTTTCTCCATTCTTTTCCTCTCCCTGTTTAAATTAAAAATCTCTGTCTTTTTAAGGCTTTGCATATAGACCCCGGCGGTTGGAATATCCGAAATCTGTCTTAGCCTGGGCATAATTTCTCTTTTCAAAAGCGTCTCTTTTTCTTTTTCCTTATTATCTCTTTCTTTTCCTTCATCGGGAGTATCTTTCTCCCCACCCCCACCAAAAGGAAAAAGGTTTTGGTATCAACCCCTTTCATTGGATGAATTATCTCCTGCCGGTTTTTCAGAAGGATTATAAAAATACCAAAAGAGAAAACCGAAAAAAATGGCAAAAAAAGTAAATAAAATAACTTTAACCCAACTATTGCTATTCATATTGGAATTATTATAGCAAAGAAAAATAAAAAGACACCTTTTGAAGGAGTCATTTTTGTGTTCTAATGTGGTGCTTTCTTGTTTATAACTTTTGGTTGTTTGGTTTTGGTAAAAAAGTATTTTATGATGTTACACTTGTGAACACCTATTCACAAGTGTAACATTGGAGGCGTAAACGAAAAATCCGGGTCCTAAAAACCCCGGATTTCTTTTATACATAACAAAAACCAAGGATTATCTATTTTAAAAATAGATAAAATGGATAATTATGGTC
>JALVSO010000049.1 GCA_027024305.1 Candidatus Parcubacteria bacterium
ATCTTTTAGCCCTTCTTTTTGTTATTTTGACCATTTATCTATTTTACAAAATAGATAATCTTTGGTCTTTGTTACAGATAAAGGAAATCCGGTGATTTTACCCACCGGATTTTGCCTTTACGCCCAAAGTTATCTTTTTTCATAATTTTTATTTTACCAGGGTGGAGGCCAATGGAGTGGTAGACTTTTTTGGCACTCGTTTTATGGGTAACTTTCAAGCTCGCTATGCGGTTTTTTCCAAAAAAGCCAATTTTAATTTAAGCCGCTTTCACTCGGATGCTGATTTTAATCGAGCCGTTTTCTTAAACTCAGCCCATTTTAAAAAGACAAGATTTCACAGAAATCTTTTTATGGGTAAGACCATCTTTCTTAGAAAGGTGGATTTCTCCTATGCTCACTTTTCCAATGATTACTATACTTCTTTTATGACTATAAATAAATATAGGACGGAACCCTATGGGTCCATTAATCCGCCCTATTTTATTTTTAGAAATATTTATTTCCCTCCAAGGACAATTTTTAATAATGTGGATCTTTCCAGAACCATTTTTCAAGACTCGGTTATCAATGGAACCGTTTTTAAGGATTGTACTTTCCCTAAAAAGTCCGGTCGGAATGTCTTTTATCCGGAAATAGCCAGGGAGTTAAAAGTGGAAATAGACGGGGGTGTGGAGGATTTAATCAGGGAAAAGGTCAATACCATTATTTTACCTTGAAACCGGGACTTGGATGAGTTGAACATTTCTGACATTTTAGAGCTGGAATCAAGGACTGAAAAAAAGAAAGAAAAGTTTTTTATAGTCACTCGCTTTGACGCCGAGAGTGTCCAGGAATTGAGAGATTTGTTGATGGAAAGTAATTTGAAGAAAAATTATGCCGGTTTTAATGAAATAGTCTGTCAAGACTGCAGTGATGGCGAAGGAGGAAAAAATAAAGTTATCGCTTTCAGATTGAAAAAGTTTAATGAGAAAAAGCATTGAGAAGTTCTGGAAGATAATTATCGTCAGATGAAGAAATCTTTGGAAGAATCTCGGGATTGACAGGGAGCCGGAGACTTTTACAAGGGAGAGATGTATGCCAAAATAAAACTTTTGGAAAGCCGGGGAGAAGATTTTTGATATCGGAAAATGCTTTGTTTCTATCAGCTCATTTCCCAATTCGGAGAATCGGTTAAAAGGATTGCTCTGGTTATGCTTGTTACTTTTTTCTTGGCCGGTTTGATTTTGTCTTTTTTAAAACCGAGCTTAACCTTCTTTGAAGTTATGGAAAAAAATATTGGTTTTTTTCTGCCGATTTTTGGAAACAATTCAGTCACCATTGCCTCTTTGGGATTACCCGGCTGAGCCAATGTTCTGATTCAGTTGGAAATTATCTGATTCTATATCCTATGGTTAATTATGGCCATTGCCATCAGGCGGAGGTTAAGAAGATAGTTTAAATTATTCAATGGAGTGGTGTTTTCGTAAAGTTTATTTAAAGGTTCTTTTATGTTAGTCTTTTAACAATGAAAAAGAATGCTTTTACGGTTTTGGAGCTTTTGGTGGTTATTTCCATTATCGGTATTTTGTCATCCATCGTTCTTTGAAGTTTAAATCCCAAAAAGACAATAGAGGAGGCCAAAATGGGGGCAGTTATCCAAGAGCTTCTTGAGATTAAAAATGCGGTCACCATGTATGTTTTGGATACCGGAACTTTTCCTCAGACCTGTCGTTTAAATTGCACGGCGGCTGACGATAATTTACTGACCCAACCGTCCGGCGTAAGTAATTGGAGGGGGCCCTATTTGAAAGGGGGGCTCTGGAACAGAAAACACCCCTGGGGAGGCCAGATTGGCTTGGTCTTGTATGATTCCAATGGCAATGGAAGACCGGAGGTCTGATTGGTTTTAGATGATGATGCTCCCGGTACAAATATTTGAGATAATAGCGGCAAAATTCCTCAAGATATTTTGGAAAAAATAGATAAGATGGTTGATGATGGAGATTTAGATGGAGGAAATATGTTTCTGGGAGATAATATGAATACCGGCGGTATATTTGCCCCCGGAGAGGGGGCTTGACGAGTGTATCGGGTCGGTGAATAAAGTTAATTTCTTAAAATTTTCATGGTTTATAGGAGTAAAAAGAGAAAAAAAAAATTGAGACAAAGAATTTTGAGAAGATTTTTATATAAATTTTTATTGCCTTTTTTGACAGTCTTTTTTCTTTTTGTCCTTTTGTGAAACAGTGGTTTTCTGAAGATTTCTCAGCTAAAAATAGTCGGTCTTGAGAGATTGCCTCGGGAAAGAGTGGAGGATTTTATCCGGCAAGAGCTTGCCGGCAGATACTTTTCCCTTTTTGATAAGGACAACTATCTTTTTTATCCCGAGGGTCGTTTAGAAGATAATCTAAAACAGGGGTTTAGAGAAGTCAAGGAGGTGGAGATTTTTTATGATGATTTTTTCTCAAGGAAGTTGAGGGTGGAAATCAAAGAAAGAAAACCTAAATTTCTTTTCTGTTTAAAAAAAGACAAGTGCTTTTTTATGGAAGAGGACGGTTATGTTTTTTCGAAATTGCCTCCGGAAGAGTTGAAAGTCAAGAAAAATTTTATTGTTTTTTTAACCGAGAGAGATTCTAAAGTACCACAATTTTATTTGGAAGAAAAAGAGTTCACAAAGTTAAGAACTTTGATTATGGATTTATATAACCTCGGTTTAAAAATTGTTAAGGTGGTATCTTTGAAAAACGAAGAAATTTTATTAAAAACCAAATCAGGGGCATCTTTGGTTATAAATTTAAAAGGCGAGGTTTCAAAAATTCCGGATATTTTAAAGAAGGCCTCCCTCAAGGATGATTTGAAGATTGATTATCAGAAAAAAGATTTTAAGAATAGAGTGGACTATGTTAATTTAACCTTTAAGAATAGGATTTACTATTGTATGGGTGGCGATGTTTGCCAATCTAACTATTAGTTTTTATACCATTTCCAAAAAAGCTCTGCGCTCTTTTCAAAAATTTAATTCCCGTCAAAATGAAAAAATGAAGGTGCGTAATCTAAATCAAGGCTTTTTCATGAAGTCGGGGGTTAAATTTTTGGAAAATGGGCGCTGTCATGAGATAGAGTTTTTTGGAAATGGTATTATAAAGGCGCAATTGAAGATTAAATCTTTACAAAAGTCTTTCTTTAAGGGTAAGCTTTTGGCAGGGGGAAAAACTTCTCGCTTTTTTGTATGAATTGACAGAGGGTGTATAATATAGACGAGAGGTGGAGAGGTTTTGAAATTGTTTTGGAAAAATTGAAACTTTAAAAATTAAAATAAATATTAAATTAAAATAAATATGAACATACTTGAAAAACTTACCAATCAAATGAAAGAGCTTTTGGAGAAGGGACATTCTCTGGCTTTCTATAACAAAAACGCTGAACTGGCTCCCATTCACATGCTTTATTCCCAAGCGGTTAACAGCAATTCCATTTTAAATCAGATTCTGAATCAACTGGATGCAGATAAGGAACAAATAGAGCAAAAAATAAAAGAATATATTGACTCTTTGCCCAAGGTGGAAAATCTGAACAAAGAGAACATTTCTCTTTCCAAGGAAGCTCTGGAATCCTTTAACAAGGCCGAGGCCCTGATGAATAAGAAGGGAGATTCCTATATTTCCGTGGATACCTGGCTTTTGGCCAATATTGACAGCGATTTTATCAAAAAAACCATTTTGGAATCGGTGCCCAAGATGGAGTTTTACGATACCATTGAAAAAATTCGCGGTGAAAAGAAAATAGATTCCCAATCTTCCGATGAAACCATGGATGCTTTGAATAAATATGCCGATGACCTGACCAAGAAAGCTCGGGAGGGAAAACTGGATCCGGTTATCGGCCGGGACGAGGAAACCGAAAGAACCATGAAAATTCTAATCCGAAAAACCAAGAATAATCCTATCCTCATCGGAGAACCGGGAACCGGAAAGACCGCCATTGTGGAGGGCTTGGCTCAAAAAATTGCCAAAAAGGAAGTACCTCTTTCTTTGCAGAGAATGAGGGTTATGGCTTTGGATATGACCCGTTTGATTGCCGGGGCCAAGTACCGGGGAGAGTTTGAAGACCGGCTAAAGGCCGTGGTGGATGAAGTTAAAAAATCATCGGACATTATTCTTTTTATTGATGAAATTCATACCATTGTGGGAGCCGGAGCCGGTGAAGGTCAAATGGATGCGGCTAATATTCTAAAACCGGCCCTGGCCCGGGGGGAATTGCGAACCATCGGAGCAACCACCCTAAAAGAATATAGAAAATATTTTGAAAAGGACCAGGCTTTGCAGAGAAGATTTCAACCGGTTATGGTTAATGAGCCGAGAGAGAATGAGGCCCTGCAAATTTTAAGGGGCTTAAAGGAGAGATTGGAATCCTATCATAATGTTAGTATTGATGATTCGGCTTTGGTGGCCGCCGTAAAGTTATCCAGCCGTTATATTCCCGATCGCTATCTGCCGGACAAGGCCATTGATTTAATTGACGAGGCGGCGGCGGAATTAAAAATGGAAATAGAGTCGGAACCGGCGGAGCTTTCCAAAATTAAGAGAAAAATTTCCGCTTTGCAGGTGGAGAAGGAGGCTTTGAAAATGGACAAGAAAAAGAAAGAGAAAAACAAAAAGAGAATTGGTGAAATTGAGAAAGAGCTGGCTAATCTGGAAGAGGAAAGAAAATCTCTGGAAAGTAAATTTCAAATGGAGAAGGAGATTTTTGAGAAAATTGGAAAACTAAAAGAGGAAATTGACGCTTTGAGAAATGAAGCTGAACAGGCTAAGGCCGGAGCTGACTATAACAAGGCTGCCGAAATTGAATATGGAAAAATCCCCGAATTGGAAGAGGAATTAAAAAAAGCTCAGGAAAAATGAGAGAAGATTTCAAAAGAAGGTTCTCTTTTGAGATCCTATGTGGATGAGGAGATGATAGCGGCCATCGTTTCCAAGTGAACCGGCATTTCCGTTTCCAAGATGCTTAAATCGGAAAAGGAAAAGATTTTGAAAATTGAAGAATATTTGAAAAAAGAGGTGGTCGGTCAGGATGAGGCTCTGGCGGCCGTGGCTCGGGCCATCAAGAGAAACAAAGCCGGCCTTTCATCCGACAATAAACCTATCGGTTCTTTTCTGTTCCTGGGCCCAACGGGAGTCGGTAAAACCGAAACCGCCAAGGCTTTGGCCCGCTTCCTCTTTGATTCGGAAAAATCAATGATTCGTTTTGATATGTCCGAATATATGGAGAAGCATGCCGTTTCTCGTCTAATCGGAGCGGCACCGGGTTATGTGGGCTATGAGGAAGGTGGTCAGCTAACGGAGGCCGTTAGAAGAAAACCCTACTCGGTTATCCTTTTTGACGAGGTGGAAAAAGCTCATCCCGATGTTTTCAATATTCTTTTGCAGGTTTTGGATGACGGAAGATTGACCGACAATAAGGGGGTAACCGTTGATTTCAAAAATACCATTATTATTCTAACTTCCAACGTGGGAGCATCTAGAATCATGGAGGCCAAGACTCGGGAGGAAAAAGAAAAGGCCGTGAAAGATGAAATTAAAAATTATTTCAAACCGGAATTTATCAACCGTCTGGACAGTGTGGTCATCTTTAATCCTCTCGGCGAAAAAGAGGTTCAAGAGATTGTTAAAATTATGTTTAATCAGTTGAAAGAAAAGATGAGCCAAAAGGATATTGAGATTGAACTGAGTGAGAAAATGATTAAGCACATTGCCGAAGCCGGCTTTGATCAGGTCTATGGAGCTCGGCCTCTGAAACGAGCCCTGGATGAAATGGTGGAAGATAGATTGGCTGAATTAATTTTGGAGGAAAAATTGCAACCGGGACAAAAAGTAACCTTTGACTATGATGGCAAAAAGGTTGTTGAAAAAATTGCATAGATAAAATAAGTGGAAAAATTAAAAAGAGGCCGTGCCTCTTTTTAATTTGTAAAGAATTTTATTATTGAAACAATGGCCACGGCCGCCCAGAAAATTTCCAGAAAGAAATTGGATCAATTTCTGGCCGCTCAAATCCTGATTCCCATAAAAAACGATCCGGCTAGATTAATGATGGGGTAAATTAAGCTTTGAGAATCTAAATAACCCCAAGAATTTAAGGTGTAGGCAGTGATAATAAGAATGCTCCCGGCTCAACCAATCAGACGCATTTCTAAGGTTATCTTATTTTCTTTCTTCTGCGGCTTTTCTTCCTCTGTAAAATTATTTTGATTTTCCATTTTTAAATTATATAATAAAAGCATGGCTAAAACAAAAGAAAAAAAAGAGGAAAAGATTGAGAAAGAAAATATTAAAAAGAAAAGTTCCGGAAGAAAGAGAGCGGAAAAGAAGGAAAGTGAAAAAAACAAGAAGGGAAAGAAGAGAAGAGAATTTTTTGAGGTCTTGGAAAATAGACTTTTGGATTTCGGAGAGGTACTTTTAAAGAAGGGGTTGGCCTCCTTGGCCATTTCTCAAATTAATAATACGGAGGAAAAAATTAAAAAAGAGTTGGAGGAAAAATTTAAAAAATATCAAAATAAACTTTTTAAAAATACCGCTCTCTTTGTGGCCGGAATTTTTATCAGCTACGGAGCTTTTTCCCTGTTGATGTTTAAACTTGAAATGACGGAGTACACCAACCTGGCTTTTGGAGGAATATTTCTTTTGGCCTACTTACTTTTGAATTTAAAAGATTAAAAGTTATCCACAGGTGTGACTTGCAATGAGATGATAATTTTATAGAATATAGATGCTGACCAGAAGTTTACTTCCGGTCAGCGCTGAAAAGTCTCTAGCTTGCTAGGGGCTTTTCATTTTCGTGGAAAAATAATATTGCAAAAAAAGTCTTTTTTGTTATAATCTTGGCACTTTTGAGTTTTTCAAAAGTTAAAAAATATCGCTGGGTGTAGTGCCTAGCTCCGGAGCGGGCTGATACCAGCCCCGAAATTAAAAGAGTGAATAACCGAGAGGTTATGAGCCGAACATCTCACTAAACTGTTTAATTTAAAATGAAATAATAGTTTATCGCGGGGTAGAGCACTGGTAGCTCGGGAGGCTCATAACCTCCAGGAACAGGTTCGATTCCTGTCCCCGCAACAAATCACAATTTAGGAAACGATTGTGATCAGGGGATAGAAATAAAGAGGTTATTAACCTCCAGTCTATAGATAACTTGGGTTCGATTCCTGTCCCCGCAACAAATCACAATTTAGGAAACGATTGTGATTAAAATAGAGGAAAAGGCAGACGGGGAAATGTCGGGGTAGCTCAGTTAGGTGCAGCGCCAATCGGACGAATAATTTTGCGAAGCAAAAAAAAAGATTGGCTTGGTTGTAAAAAAAATAAATGTCGGGGTAGCTCAGTTGGTTAGAGCGCAGCACTCATAACGCTGAGGTCGTGAGTTCAAGCCTCACCCTCGACACAAATAACAAATTCATTTGTTATTTAAATATAGCGGATGGTCTGGTTGAGACCTCAGCGTTATTAGCAATAGGCTTTTTTCGCTCCTGTTTCCTGTGCACTGCTCGGAAACCCGCTCAAAAAAGGTCGGCAGTTCAATTCTGCCCCTCGGCACCAATGACAATTTAAATTGTTATTAAAATATTTGCGACCGTGGCTCAACTCAGGAAAGAAAATCAGTGAGCGCACGGCGGGTGCAGGAAGTCCGACCTGTCGGGTATGGTTCGGCGCGTGGTTGCCGACTGGTCGGACTTCGTGGAAAGACTTGCAACTTGCTCCTTACAACTTTTAACTTAAACCGACTTCTTGAAAAAAGTGTGGTTGTTTGGGAAATATGTTATAATGAAATTTGAAAATTTAATATTTGCGACCGTAGCTCAACTGGTTAGAGCACCCGCCTGTCACGCGGGAGGCTGAGGGTTCGAGTCCCTTCGGTCGCGCCGAACACAAAAACCAAAGCGATAGCTTTGGTTTTTTGGTGTTCGGCAGCGACCGAAGGGATTTTGACCCAGCACCATTTTTGTTAGAAAAGTTTAACTTTATTGATAATATCTATAATATAAAAAAATACGAATTTTACATCTTTATCTTTTTACAAAAATGGTGCTGGAGAAAAATGCCTATTTGAGTCATCCCTGACACCTTACTTTTATTCCGAATGCTTGGAGGAATAAAAGTGTCGAAAAAAGCGGGGCTATGTCGAGCACTACTTTTGTAAAAATAAAAAGTTTTAGAATCTTAATTTAGTGTATTAAAAAAAGTTAAATTTCTGCTTGAACTTTTTTTCAAAAGCGGTGCTCGACGCCCCCGCGTAATGGCTAAGGCTTGAAAAAATACCAAAACTCCGGTTGTGTTTGTTTTGGTTTATTTTTTCAAGATGTTAGCCGAGTCCCTTCGGTTTTTAACTTTTTGATTTCAATAGAACAAAGAATTGAAACGTAGGAGTCGATGAGCTTAGAGACAGCGGGATCAGTCCCTTCTGTTTAAATAAAAAAACCACCTATATTTTTATACAGATGGTATAGTTATAGCTAGGGGCTAGGTCATTTCATTCTTTCTTCCAGTATCTCACTGGTGACTCCAATGGCCCCGGAGAGCCATCTTCTCTGTCTCCTGGATATTAGCAATACTATCACTTATGCACTATTACCATGCCGGATAGCGTTAACCATTTTTCTGCGAGAAAGATATATCCCTTTGCCCCTCTAGAACTATGGATTCGAACCATATACTCACACACATTTCTGCGTGGCCTATCGAGTAGGCCTAGTGAGAAGACCAGCGTTCTAGTGCTATAACTATAGTAATTAAAACATATTATTTATATTTTGCAAGTTTTTATGGAAAAGTTACATTGGTTATTTTTAATAATATTAAATATTTAAATAGATTATGGAATTTTTTAGTATATAATTTATTTCATTCTATGAAAAAAATCACAGATAAAGATATTTTTTCAAAACCGGAATTTGAAAAAGCGGAAAAATACTCTGAAAGAATTACAGTTAAAGCAATCGTAAAAAATGATAAAAATGAATTTGCTTTTGTAACAAATTCAATTCATAAGTGTATTTTACTGCCCGGTGGTGGAGCTGAAAGTAATAATTTAGAAAAAGAAATTAATAGAGAGTGTGAAGAAGAAATTTTTTGTTCAATTAAAAATATTAAAAAGTTTTTAGAAGTTAAGGAGTACAGAAACAGGAAAGCAAAAAAGTATCATACTATTTGTTTTTATGGAGAAGCTGATAAAAAAATTTTAGATGACAGAAGAACCGAAAAAGAAAAAGAAAAAGGACTAAAGGTTATTTGGTTGCCAAAAGAGAAGGCTATGAATCTAATGGAAAAACAAATAAAAAGGTTAGAAAAAGGTGAAATAAAGTTTTACAACACATCTTTTAATATTTATAGGGATTATTATTTCTTTAAAGAATTTTTTGAAAAATAAAAAAACAAATTTTATTTATTAAATATTCTTTTGTGCTCAGAACAGGAGTTGAACCTGCACGGGCTCAATGCCCACAGGCCCCTCAAGCCTGCGCGTCTACCGATTCCGCCACCTGAGCATGAATAGATTATAAAATTTTAAAGAGAATGATTTAAAACCCTAAAGAATTCAGTACTCCCAGCTGTTCCGTCATAATAGCTATAAATTTTGGAATGGCAAAAAATAAGCCGACGATTGGTAGGAGAAAGATGATAAGAGTGCTCCATAAAGTTCAGAGAAAATACTTTCTGGTTTTTTCCACCGACTCATAAATTCTGCCAATCATCTGATCCTGGGCATCAAGCCTCCTTCTTAATTCTTCTTCATTCATTTTTTTATTATAGCAAGTTTTGTCATAATAGAAAAATAAATGGCTTAGATTGTAAGTTGAACCCGATTTTCATTCTCTTACAAATAACTGAAAAACCGCGACTGGCGGTCTTTTCATTTTCCCTTCATTTTTCTTTTATATAATTCCGCCATAGTTAAATAAAAAATTATGATGGAAAAACAAAAAATAAATAGTGAAGAAATTAAAAAATTTCAAGAAAAAATTGAATCTGCCAAAAAGGAGATTTCAAAGGTTTTGGTTGGTCAGGAAAATTTAGTCAATAGACTTTTGCAAGCCCTGTTCGTAAAAGGAAATATTTTGCTGGAAGGTGTCCCGGGAATTGCCAAGACCACTTCCATTTTAGCCCTTTCCAAAGTGGCCGATTTGCATTTTAAGAGAATTCAATTTACTCCGGATTTGCTTCCATCGGATATTATCGGAAACGAGATTTTTAATATGGAAGATAAATCTTTTTCAGTAAAAAAAGGTCCGGTTTTTACCAATTTGCTTTTGGCCGATGAGATTAACCGAGCTCCGGCCAAGGTTCAATCGGCTTTGTTGGAAGCAATGCAAGAAAGACAGGTAACCATTGGTCAAAAAACTTACAAGCTCCCAAAAGTCTTTTTAACTTTGGCTACTCAAAACCCTATTGAACAAGAAGGAACTTATCCATTACCGGAAGCTCAGGTTGATAGATTTTTCTTTAAGGTTGATATGACTTACCCAAGTATTGACGAAGAAAGGAAGGTTTTGGAAAATATTGAAAAACAAGATTTTGAAAAGATTGAAAAAGTTTTTGATGAAGATGAAATTTTGAAGATTCAAAAAGTGGTAGCCGATGTTTATGCTGATGATGTCATTATAAAATACATTACAGAAATTGTTGATGCAAGTAGAAATCCAGAAAAATACCATTTAGAAGATTTGAAAAAATGAATTCTGTTTGGAGCTTCACCTCGTGGAAGTATCAACTTGCTAAAAGCTGCTAAAATTAATGCCTTGTTTGAGGGGAGAGATTATGTTAATGCCGATGATGTAAAAGCGGTGGTTCATGATATTTTAAGGCACAGAATTATTCCATCCTTTGAGGCGGAGGCCGATGGAATTACTTCGGATAAAATTATAGACGAAATTCTTAATACGGTGCAAACACCGTAGAGAGAATCAAGAATCAAGAATTAAGAATGAATAGAGTGTTGTCATCCCGGAAGCAAATTTTTCTCAAATTTTCTTTAGAAAATTTGATTGAAAAATTTAGCTATCCGGGATCCGGGAAAATAATCTAAAAAGCCGAATAACTTTGGTTGAAGCTAGAGTTTACATTCTTAATTTATTAATTCTAATTATTATGTTAAAAAGAATACTTAAAAAAGTAAAAAGACTTGAATATTCCAGCCAAAACAAAATCAACTCTCTCTTTGTGGGGAATTATCGTTCGGTTTTTCAGGGTCGCGGTATTGAGTTTGCCGATATTCGCCCCTATGATTTGAATGATGATATCCGGGATATTGATTGAAAAACCACCGCAAAGCAGGGGAAGGTTTTTGTAAAAAAATACCAAGAGAGTCGAGATAATACCTTGTTTTTCCTTTTGGATTTTTCTCCGGCCATCTATTTTCAATCATCGGAAACCGGCAAGTTTGAAAATATGCTGGAAACTTTTGCCCTATTGGCTTTTTCGGCCATTAAAAACGGTGACAGGGTCGGAGTAATTTTCAGTGGTTTGAAAGAACGAAAAATATTTTTACCCAAAAGGGGTAGAAATCATATTTTGCAGATTTTAACCGAGGCCATTAAAATTTATGAAAAAAAGGATCTTGCTTTTTTGGGAGAGGGAAAAAATGAAGAAGATTTAGATTTTGTTTTAAAAATTTTAAAACATTCATCGGTGGTCTTTTACTTTTCCGGTCATCTACCGGATTTGAAAGAAAGAAAATCTTTCTTTAAGAAAGTTTGAAATAATGAAAAGCTTTGAAACTCTTGCGCCTTACCTAACTGCAGCACTGGGCTCATTTATTCTGCTTGTCATTCTGATGCCGGGCACTATTTCTCTGCTGAAAAAATTCAA
>JALVSO010000050.1 GCA_027024305.1 Candidatus Parcubacteria bacterium
TGAAAAGATTAGAAAGATTGATGAAGAAGGTTTGAGTAAATTACTGTCAAAGTTTTAAAATTATTAAGAAAAAACACCGGAAATTTTAGAAAATTTCGGGTATCATTCTTATATTAGAATATACTGTTTATTCTTTTCGTGTTGGTTAAAAATATCAAAGAACCTCTGGAGAACTTTTTTCTAAAAGCCATTAAATTTGATATAATTGAGGGCATAAATTACTAAATAAAAAAGATAGATGACTAAAAAAGATAATTACGGAGCGGATGCCATTTCCGTTTTAGAGGGTTTGGAACCGGTTAGAAAGAGGCCTGGAATGTATATCGGTTCCACGGGAACCGATGGGCTCCACACCATGGTTAGGGAGATTTTTGACAACTCTCGAGATGAGGCCATGGGAGGTTATGCCGACCGGGTGGAGGTGGCTCTTCTACCGGGAGAGATTGTGCGAGTGGCCGACAACGGGCGAGGTATTCCGGTGGATAAACACAAGAAGACCGGCCTCTCGGCTCTGGACACCATTATGACCACTCTCCACGCCGGAGGAAAATTCGGTGGGGAAGAATCCGGCTATAAAATTTCCGGAGGGCTCCATGGAGTGGGGGCCTCGGTGGTTAACGCCCTTTCCGTTTGAACCAAGGCCGAAGTGCATCGGGAAGGTTATGTTTATGTGCAAGAATATTCTCGGGGAATTAAACAATATGATGTTAAGAAATTGAAAAGAAAAACCGACCAGCATGGAACCATCATTTCTTTTCAGTTTGACCCGGAAATTTTTAAAGATTTAAAAGGCTATTCCTATAAACGACTGGCAACCCATTTGCGAGGGCAGGCTTACTTGGTCAAGGGTTTAAGAATTACCATTTTGGATTTAAGAGATTTTGAAGGAGAAATACCAGAAGACCAATACTGATTGGATGATTTGGCTCTGCCGGTGGTTTCGGAAACTTTCTATTTTGACTCCGGTCTTTTGGCTCTGGTCAGGTCTTTGAATAAACATCAAAAGCCCGTTCATAAAAATATTTTTTATACCAAAAAACAAGTTAATGATTCCGGTGAGTCGGTGGAAGTGGCTTTCCAGTATGTTGATGATATTTCCAATCGAATTTTTGCCTATGCCAATAATATTCCAAACCCGGAAGGAGGTTTTCACTTGACCGGATTTAAAACCGCTTTGACCCGGGTTATGAATAACTACGCCAAGAAAAACAATATTCTAAAAGAGAAAGATGAGAAGTTGCAGGGGGATGATTTGTTGGAGGGAATTACGGCGGTTATTTCCATTCATTTGACCGATCCTCAATTTGAAGGGCAGACCAAGACAAAATTGGGATCAACCGAGGCTAAGGGTATGGTAGACACGGTTTTTTCCGAGGCTTTGACGGAATTTTTAGAGGAACATCCCGATGATGCCAAGGCTATTTTGAAGAAAGCCATTATGTCTCAGAAAGCTCGTATGGCGGCCAAGTCGGCTCGGGATTCGGTTTTGAGAAAGGGAGCTTTGGAGGGATTGTCGTTGCCGGGAAAGTTAGCCGACTGTCAATCCAAGAAGGCCGAGGACTCCGAACTCTTTATTGTAGAGGGAGATTCCGCCGGTGGATCGGCCAAGCAGGGAAGAGATAGAAAAACCCAGGCTATCTTGCCTCTGCGAGGTAAGGTCTTGAATGTGGAAAGAGCCCGCATTGATAAGATTTTAGCTTCCGAGCAGATCAGGAATGTTATCACGGCCCTGGGAACGGGAGTGGGAGAGATTTTTGATATCACTAAGTTAAGGTATCACAAAATTATTATCGCCACCGATGCCGATGTGGATGGAGAACATATCACCACTTTGCTTCTAACTCTTTTCTATCGTTATTTCCGAGAGATTATTGAGGGGGGTTATCTCTATCTGGCCAATCCACCATTGTATAAAATAATCAAGGGTAAGGATATGAGATATGCCTATTCCGATGAGGAGAAACTTAATATTTTGAAAGAGATGGGGGTAGATGAGGAACCCGATGAAAGAGATGAGGATGGAGAACTGAAAACCAAGGCCGGCAAGATTAAGATTCAGAGATATAAGGGTCTGGGAGAAATGAACTTTGATGAGCTCTATGAAACCACCATGAACCCGGAAAACAGAATTTTAAAGCAGGTGGATATTGACGATGCAGCCGCCGCCGATGCCATCTTTGATGTTTTGATGGGTGGCGAGGTCGGTCCCAGAAAGACCTTTATTATGGCCAACGCCAAGATGGCCGATATTGAACCATAATTATCAACGGGTGAATAGAGCGGGAAGAATAATGGAAAAAATTTGTGGAGATAGATATTTCCCAAATTTTTTAGAGTTTTTTAACTATTCGTAAAAACACCTGGACGGACATCGGTGTTTTTTTGCGGTTAAAGTTTTTAATGATTTTATGTTAAAATAGCGACAATTAATTTTAGCAAAATGTCAGATTTAATTTTAGAAAAAATAAAAAGAGAGATAGAGAATTTTTCTCTGGACGATGCTTCGGTGGAGGATTTGGGAAGGGTCATTTCAGTGGCCGACGGAGTGGTGGAAATCGGAGGCTTGGATGATGTGATGGTTTCAGAGATGGTTTTGATTGAAACGGGAGAAGAAAAAAGTTTGGAAGAGGAAATAGATAACGCCGATGCTTCCCGGGTGGTTGCTTTGGTTTTGAATATTGAAAGTGATTCCGTTAAGGCGGTGGTTCTTGGTTCCGAAGGAGAAATTCGGGAAGGGGCCGAGGTTGTTAAAACCGGGAAAATTCTTTCGGTGCCGGTTTCCGAAAAAAATATCGGAAGAGTTGTTGATGCTTTGGGTAATCCCATTGATGGTAAGGGAGCCATTGAAAAAGATAGGGAGATGTTTTTGGAAAGGGAGGTTTACGGGGTGATGGACCGATCTCCGGTCAATGAGCCTTTACAGACCGGAATTAAAGCCATTGATTCCATGATCCCCATCGGTCGTGGCCAGAGGGAGTTGATAATCGGTGATCGTGGAACGGGAAAAACCACCATCGCCATTGATACCATTTTAAATCAAAATAACGAACCAAAAGAAAAAAGACCGATTTGTATTTATGTTTCCATCGGTCAAAAGGATTCCAAAACCGCTAAAATCATCGCCGACATGGAAGCCAAGGGGGCCATGGAATACACCATCGTGGTTTCGGCCGGAGCTTCCGCTCCCGCAGCCATGCAATATTTAGCTCCTTTTGCCGGAGTGGCCATGGGGGAATATTTTATGGAACAGGGTAAAGATGTTTTGATTGTCTATGATGATTTGTCAAAGCATGCCGTAGCCTATCGTCAAATGTCTTTGATTTTGCGAAGACCGCCGGGAAGGGAGGCCTATCCGGGAGATGTTTTCTACCTTCACTCACGCCTTTTGGAGAGGTCGGCCAAGGTTAATGAAAAACTGGGAGGAGGTTCCATTACCGCTCTGCCCATCATTGAGACCCAGGAAGGTGATGTTTCAGCCTACATTCCAACCAATGTTATTTCCATTACCGACGGTCAAATCTTTCTTGACCTAAATCTCTTTAACAAGGGAGTTAGACCGGCCGTGGACGTGGGGCTTTCCGTTTCCCGTGTGGGTTCGGCGGCCCAGACCAAGGCCATGAAGGGGGTTTCCGGTCCGGTGAAATTGCAGTTGGCCCAATACCGGGAGTTGGAGGCCTTTATGCAATTTTCTTCCGACCTGGATCCGGCCACCAAGGAAAGAATGGATCTTTCGGCCAAGGTGGTGGAAGCTTTGAAACAGAAAAACAATTCACCGCTGCCTTTTGAGAAACAAACCATTTCTCTTTATTTTGCAACCAATAAGGAATTTGTTAAGGATTTGGAATTGGAGCAAATTCAAGAGGTTGAGGAGAAGTTACTGGAAGCTCTGGAAAATGAAAAACCGGAACTGCTTCAAGAAATCAGAGAAAGCCGAAAATTTGAAAATCAGGAAAAGGTTAAAGAATTCATTTTGGATTTTGTGGGAAATTATACTAAGAAATAACCCTCTGTATAGAGGGTTTTTTATTATTAAAGTTATGTAGTTATTTTAGAACCTATTGGAGGGAGTAATTAATTGTTAATAAAAAACTTATAATTATTTTGAAAGATGTTAAAATAATTTTAATTACATTTAATTATGGCAAACGAAAGAAAAACCGAGATAATCACAAGGCAACATTTTGAACAATTTTTGGATCAAATTGAAATTGAAGAACAAAGATCTGACAACCCAAAAATTGATAAGTTACTAAAATCTGCCTCAAAAAAAGGAAACGGAAAAGGTTATCCTGAATTTTTAATTACTTACAAAACAAATCCTGATTTAATTATTGTAATTGAGTGTAAAGCAGATATCAGAAAACACGAAAGCGAAGATAGAGATAAATATTCTGAATTTGCTGTTGATGGAGCTTTACTTTACGCTTCATATTTATCAAAAGGTTTTGATGTATTAGCTATTGCAATAAGTGGAGAAACAAAAAGAGAATTAAAAGTTTCTCATTTTCTACATTTGAAAGGAGAGAAAAAAGCAACTTCTATTTTTGGAGATAAACTTTTATCTGCTGATGATTACCTAAAAGGATATTTAAGAAGCCCTGAAAAATTTAGACAAGATTACAATACTCTTTTAGATTTTACGAGAGAGTTAAACGATAAACTTCACACTTACAAAATTCTGGAAAGTCAAAGAAGTTTGCTCATAAGTTCAATTTTAATTGCACTTGAAAATGATGCTTTTAAGAGATCTTACGCTTCACATAAAAAACCAGAAAATTTAGCAGATGCGCTTGTAAAAACAGTTTCTGACGAATTGGAAAGTGCAAATATCACAGGAAAGAAGTTAAAAAATCTTAATATTCAATTTAGTTTTATTAAAACAGATACTTCTTTATCTAAGAAAGATAAAGTTTTAAAAGAAATTATTGATGAGATTGACGAGAATATCAATCAATTTATTAAAACTCATAGATATTTTGATGTTTTAGGGCAACTTTATATTGAATTTTTAAGATATGCGAATAGTGATAAAGGACTTGGAATAGTTTTAACCCCTCCGCATATTACAGAACTTTTTGCAGACTTGGCACAAGTAAATAAAAATTCTATTGCTTACGATAATTGTACTGGAACTGGTGGGTTTTTAATTAGTGCAATGAAAAAAATGATTGTAGATGCAAAAGGTGATGAAACAAAAATAAAAGAAATAAAATCTAAGCAACTCATTGGTGTTGAATACCAAGCACATATCTTTGCTTTAGCAGTTTCCAATATGTACATTCATCAAGACGGAAAAACAAACATTATGAATGGTAGTTGTTTTGATGAAGAAATTATAAAAGAAGTTAAAGCAAAAAAACCGACTGTTGGTTTTTTAAATCCACCTTATAAATCAAACAAAAAAACCGATACCGACGAACTAGAATTTATTTTAAATAATTTAGATTGTTTGGTTGATGGCGGAACTTGTGTTGCTATCGTGCCAATGCAAAGTGCCTTAGCGACAAAAGGGAAAGTTTATGAATTAAAGAAAAAACTTTTAGAAAAACATACTCTTGAAGCAGTTTTGTCAATGCCCGATGAATTGTTTTTTAATTCAAAAGTTGGTGTTGTTTCTTGTATTATGGTTTTTACGGCTCATAAGCCACACCCTAAAAACAAAGAAACATTTTTTGGATATTACAAAGATGACGGTTTTGTAAAAAGAAAAGGGAAAGGAAGAATTGATGCTTATGGTAAATGGGAAGTATTAGACAAAGAAGAAAATTTAATCGGTGGAATAAAATACAAATGGTTATCTAATTTTATTAACAGAAAAAACGAAGCTGGTTTCAGTGTAAACAAGCAAGTAACGGCTGATATGGAGTGGGCGGCTGAGGCTTATATGGAAACAGATTATTCCAAGCTAGACGATAGAGATTTTGAAGATACAGTTTTGGAGTATGTTACTTTCCTGCATGGGAATAGACTTTTTAATAAATCACAAAATCATGAAGGTTAAAGAAAAAATTTATTTGGCAAAATTAAGAGATGATTATGGTCCAGGCATTGATGATTGGGCAATAGTAACTCTAAAAGTCACAATAGGGGAAAAGGATATTTATTTTGTAAGAAATGAAAATGGAGTTGCTGCTTGGCATTGTGGAAGTCTGCCTAAAAATGACCATAGAATTTTAGAAATAAAACCATATGAAAATGAATAATTTAGTAAAAATCTCAGATTTATTTGATATCGTATATGGTGTTAATTTAGAGTTAGTTAATTTAACGCAATGCAAGAGTACAGATAAACATGCTATTCCTTTTGTTTCTCGTACAGAAAAAAATAATGGGGTTTCTGCCTATGTTGAAGAAGAGTTAGATATTGATCCAAATCCTGCACACACAATATCGGTTGCTGGTGGTGGTTCTGTTTTGTCTACTTTTTATCAACCATTACCTTATTATAGCGGTCGTGATTTATATGTACTCATACCAAAGAAGAAAATGAGTGTAGTTGAAATGCTATTTTATACCAAATGTATTAGTGCAAATAAATACAAATATAATTATGGAAGACAAGCAAATAAAACTTTGAAGAATCTTTTAATACCAAAAGAGATACCAAGTGAATTAAAAAAACATCTTAAAAATTATTACAAAGAGCAATTAAAAAATATTTCTGAGAAAGCGCTTATAAATAAAAAAATAGATTTGGAAGTTTCTAAATGGAAAAAATTTAATCTGACGGAATTATTTGAAATAAAAGGAAGCAAAACGACCCCAGTATTAGAATTAGAGGAATATGGAAAAGGAAAATATCCATATGTTACAACACAAGCAACTAATAATGGTATTGAAGGTTTTTATGATTTTTATTCTGAAGATGGAAACGTGATAACGGCAGACAGTGCAGTTTTGGGATATTGTGCCTATCAAGAATTACCATTTTCTGCAAGTGATCATGTAGAAAAACTTATTCCAAAATTTGAAATGAATAAATATATCGCAATGTTTTTAGTTACAATCCTTAACTTAGAACAATACAGATATAATTATGGTAGGAAGTGTAGTCAAACAAGAATGAAAGAAATAAGTGTTAAATTGCCAGAAAAAAATGGAGAACCTGATTTTGATTTTATGGAAAATTACATAAAATCATTATCTTATTCTTTAAGTTTATAATATGATTAACAAAAAATCCCGAAAGGGATTTTTTGATTTATAAAATAATAACAAAATCTTTTATAAGGGTAGTTGTACCTGATTATTATCACATGATTTTCCATATGGAGGATTATGTGATAAATGCTTTAGTTTTAACTTTTTTAAGTTTTTATATTTTTTTCAGTTTTAAATCTGCTATAATATTCAAATGAATAATTTAACATCCGGAGAAATAAGAAAAAGATTTTTGAAATTTTTTGAAAAGAGAGGGCACAGTATTTTGCCATCGGCTCCACTGGTGCCGGAAAATGACCCCTCGGTTTTGTTTAATACGGCGGGAATGCAACCGCTGGTGCCCTATCTTTTGGGAGAAGAACATCCGGCGGGCAAGAGATTGGCCGATGCTCAAAAATGTGTGCGAACCAATGACATTGAAGAGGTGGGAGATAATACTCACTTTACCTTTTTTGAAATGTTGGGAAATTGATCTCTGGGAGATTATTTTAAAAAAGAATCTCTTCAATGGTCCTGGGAATTTTTAACCGACAAAGAAGAGGGTCTGGCCCTGGATCCCCAAAGAATTTTTGTAACGGTTTTTGAAGGCAACGAAGATGCTCCTCGAGATGAGGAGGCCTATGAAATATGAAAGAATATTTTTGAAAAAGCCGGTTTAAATCCGGAAGGTAAAATTTTCTTTATGGATGCGGAAAGCAACTGGTGGTCGGCCGGAGATAATGGTCCCTGCGGGCCCGATTCGGAAATTTTCTATGACCGAACGGAGAAAGGCCTGAGTTCTCTAACCAAAGAAGCTTTTATGGAAGCCGATGATCGTCAAGATATTGTGGAGGTCTGGAATAATGTTTTTATGGAGTTTTTAAAAAAGGATGGAAAAGTTGCTGGAAAGCTGGACAAGAGAAATGTGGATACGGGGGCCGGTTTGGAAAGATTGACGGCCATTATTCAAAATAAAAAGTCGCCCTACGAAACCGATCTTTTCATTGAGGGGGTTGAGCTTATTGAAGAAAAAACCGGAAAAAAATATATTGATTTTCAACGAGATTTTAGGATTTTACTGGATCATTTGAGGACTTCCGTTTTTCTGATTTCCGATGGGGTCATACCGGCCAACAAGGACCAGGGTTATATTTTAAGACGATTGCTTAGGAGAGCCACTCTTAAAATGAAGGAATTGAATTTTGCTTTTTCAGACATTCCTTTTTTGGCAGACATCTTTATTAAAAAATACGGAGAGGTTTATTCCAATATTCTGGAAAAATCTGAAGAAATCAAGCGAGAGATTGAACAGGAGGTTAATAATTTTTCCAAAACTTTGGAGAAGGGTATGCGAGAATTTGAAAAAATAGTCAATCCGGAGGTGAAAAACAACAATATTTGTAAAATTGATTTTGGTTCTGTGGAAGTGACCGGACCGGCGGTCAATGAAATTTCCGGTGATGATATTTTTAAATTGGTAACCACCTATGGCTTTCCCGTGGAGCTAATCAGGGAGGAAGCCGGGAAAAGAAATTTGCTTTTAGACGAGGATGGATTTAGGAAAAAGATGGAAGAACATAGTAAAAAATCAGCCACCGCTTCGGCCGGAAAATTCAAGGGTGGTCTTGGGGGCGACAGTCCCAAAATCAGAGCCTTTCATACGGCCACTCATTTAATGTTAGCCGGACTTCAAAAGTTTGCCGGAGAAGGTGTTCATCAAAAAGGGTCTAATATTACGGAAGAAAGGGCTCGTTTTGACTTTACCCACGAGGGCAAGGTGGAAAGAGAAATTCTGGACAAGGTGGAGGATTATGTTAATGGAGCTATTAAAGCCGGAGCTGAAGTGGTTACGGAGGAAATGGAAAAAGAAAAAGCCCGGGCCGAGGGGGTGGAAGGTTCTTTCTGGGAAAAATATCCCGATGTGGTAAAAGTTTGAACTATTAAAGACAAAGAAGGGAATATCTATTCTCGGGAGCTTTGCGGCGGTCCCCATGCTAAAAACACTTCGGAGTTGGCCCAATTCGGAAAATTTAAAATCAAAAAGGAGAGCAGCAGCTCGGCCGGGGTTAGGAGAATTAAAGCGGTTTTTGAAAAGGAATAGAGAGTTTCTGTATAAAAATCTATAAATTTTATAGGTTTTTTTCTTGTAAAAAAATAGAAAAGTTGGTATAATGTCGCCCATATGACAGAAAAAAACAGTAAAATGGTAGAAGAAATGTTTGCTCTGGGAGCACATTACGGCTACTCAAAATCAAAAAGACATCCCAGCGTTAAGGAATTAATCTATGGGACAAAAAACGGACAGGATATTATAGATTTGGAAAAGACAGAGGAGGCCATCAACAAAGCCAAGGAGAGGTTGAAAGAGATTTTCTCCAAAGGCGGACATATTATTTTTGTTGGAAATAAGGCGGAAATCAAGGATTTAACTCCGGAATTAGCCAAGTGCGATAAAATTTCCTATGTTAACAATAGGTGGATTGGAGGAACTCTAACCAACTTTACCGAAATTAAAAAGAGAATTTTAAAACTGAAAAAGATGATGGAGGACTCTGAGAAAGGGGAGTTTGCCAAATTTACCAAAAAGGAGGCTTTGAAAATGGAAAAGGAAATTCTTAAATTGCAAAAATACTATTTTGGACTTTTGGAACTTAATAAAAAACCCGATGCCATTGTTGTGGTTGATCCCAAGGATGAGGCCATCGCCGCCGAAGAGGCAAAAAAGATGGGAGTGGATCTTATCGCCATTGCCAATAGCGATACCGATATTGAAGGAATTAACTATCCGATTTTAGCCAACGATCGTTCTCGAGGAACCATTGAGTTTATTGTAAAGGAATTATTCAGTGAGTGTAATAAAAAATAAATATGACAGAAATTAGTTTAGATTTGGTAAAGAAGTTGAGAGAGGAAACGGCCGTTTCCATTATGCAATGTAAGAAAGCTCTTGAAGAGGCCGAGGGGGACTATGATAAAGCTAAAATTGCCCTAACCAAAAAGGCCGGGGAAATCGCTGCTAAGAAAGGTGATAGAGAATTGGGGGCCGGAGTGATTGTGGTTAAAAAGAAAGAGGGAGAAGCGGTCATCGCCGAGGTGGCCTGTGAAACTGATTTTGTGGCCAACAATGAAGATTTTAAAGCCATGGCTGAAGATTTGGTGGAAAGAATAATGAATGAAAATTTGGAGATTGATAGCGAAGAAGTTAAGAATGCACTCTTTGAAGCCACTCAAAAGTTTGGAGAAAGAGTTGAGTTGGTTAGATTGGAAAGGATTAGTGGAAATGTCGGATTCTATGTTCATGGCAATAACTCCGTGGGAGCAGTCGTGGCCTTTGAAAAAGATGTCAGCGATGAATTGGCCAAGGATGTGGCCATGCATATCGCCGCTCAAAATCCAAAATATCTGACCACGGAAGATATTGATGAGGCTGAAAGAAAAAAGACTGAGGAAACTCTAAGAGAAGAAGTAGCCGATAAACCGGCGGAGATGCAAGATAAAATTTTAGAAGGAAAAATGAATTCATTTTTTAAGGAGAGAGTTTTATCTACTCAATCTTTCATTAAAAATCCTGAATTAACCGTGGAGAAATTGGTTTCCGACGCTGGAAATAAAGTTGTTGCTTTTGTAAGAATGGGGGTAGGGGAAGCTTAATTTGAAAAATAAAAAAGTTTTGATATAATATCAGAACTTTATCGCCAGAATAGCTCAGTTGGTAGAGCAACCGCCTTGTAAGCGGTAGGTCCCCAGTTCGAATCTGGGTTCTGGCTCAGCAAAAACCCCGAAGGGGTTTTTTTATATCAATTATTTTTGACCTAGAATAGCTCAGTTGGGAAAATTGAAAACTGCTTTTCAATTTTCGCGGTCCCGAGCTCGCGAGGGATTGGCCGTTGTCGAGCTTGCGAGACAGGCCAAAGCCGGAAGAGCAACCGCCTTGTAAGCGGTAGGTCCCCAGTTCGAATCTGGGTTCTGGCTCAAAGAATGGAAAATACTATATATTTTTTATTGTTCTATAGATAGGAAAACGTTCGAATCTGCATTCTGCCTCAAACTAAAACTAAAAATCATCAATACTCTACTGTCCCATAGATAGGCAAACGTTAGAATCTGCATTCTGGCTCAAACTAAAAATCATTAATTTACTATTGGTCCATAGATGGGCAAACGTTAGAATCTGCGTTCTGGCTCAAAATAGCAAAACCAAGGTAATTAATTTTATAATAGATTATAAGAAAAACTCCCCAAGGGAAGTTTTTCTCGCCATCTGCTTTACCTAGAATAAATCCAGATTGGGTTTTGCGATCTTTGCACCACGATGCAGAGATACGACAAATCCCTTAAAAATTGGTAGCTAGAAAGCAAATGGCTTTAAGTTGATTATACACCTTATTTTTGAAAAAGAAAATACGAAGTATTGTCCAACACAAAATGATACCCGAAATAAAACCCAGTCTAAAGTAAAAGATACCTCAAATGAGATATCTTTTACCAAAGCTGTGGATATTCTATTATTGATGGTGTTATGAACATCAAATT
>JALVSO010000051.1 GCA_027024305.1 Candidatus Parcubacteria bacterium
TTCTTATCTTAAAAGACTATTAAGAAATCATAACGGTTGTTCAAAAGAACTTAAATTAAAGATGATAGATGAGTATTTTGAGAATCATAAAAAAAGAATAAAAAAGTAGAAAAATTAGTTCAAAAAGACCCGGATTTTTCCTTTATGTCACATTGGAAAAACCAAAAAATCACACAACTTTCCGTAGGGAAAGTTGTGTGATTGTGTTAATTTCCGTGTTACTTCACGCAACTTTCAGCGGTCACACCGTGACACCGTTTTTCCTCATCATTTCCGCGACCGTTCGCGATTATATTTAAATATAATACCACTATCGAGAAAGTGGCATCACAATATACCTAAAAGTTTTATCCCCCACTGGAGTAATCAAAAGCGGTTTGGCCGGATTAAAAATCATTTCAAAGGAATCGGTCGTAATGGAATTAAAAGAGTCCTGAATATATTTATAGTTAAAATTCATTTCCACCTCGTCACCAACCACCACACCATCCACAACCACCTCATTTTCTCCGTAATTATTTTTGGTTCTCAGGGTAATTTTCTTATCCTTGATGGTGATTTTTATTTGATTAAAATCATCGGAATAGATATTGATCAATTTTAAAGAATCCAGAAAATCCTGTTTTAAAATAATGGCCGAGGTTGCCGTATCATCGGGAATCAGTTTCTTATAATCCACATAGTCACCGTCGGTTAAACGGGAAAAAATAACAAAATCATCGTTTTTTAAAAATATCTGACTTTTGTAAAAATAAACCTCTATTTTTCCATTCTCCATTAAAGAAAGAACCTTCACAATGGGCGAAACCGAATCACCGGGCAAAAGAACCGAAAATTCCTCTTTGGAATCGTTGGAAAATACAAAACTCTTTTCGGCCAAGCGGTAACCATCGGTGGCCACAAAATTAATTCTATCCTCTTCCCCTTTAATAAAAATGGATGAAAGCTCCGGTTTAATATTTGATTTTGAAGCGGCATAGAAAGTGGCATTCAAACCGTCCAAAAAATCCTTGGATTCAATTTCTATCTGCTTTTCCAATTCGCTATCATCCTGATTTTCAATTTTCATCACCCGGGGAAAATCTTCGTGATTGATGGTATTTAATTCCACCGTGGAATTTTTGGATTTTATTTCCAAAACATTATCTTTTAACTCCAAGGATATTTCATCGTCTTTGATGGCTGAAATGGTTTTGTAGAAAATATCTCCTATAACGGCCACCTTTCCATCGCTTTCGGAAACCACCGGAATCTCCGAATAGAAAGAAGTGTCAATATTGGTAGACTCAACTTTTAAAAAACCTTTTTCGGCTTCCAGAAAAATACAGGAGAGAACTTCCAGGTCTAAATTTTTACCGACAAAATTTTCTGCTCCCTGTAAAACTTTTTCCAGATTATTTTTTACACAGCGAATTTTCATTTTCTTTTATATTAATTAATGGATAATAGTACGAACTGTTTATATGTTCATAATTTTAGCATGAAGGAAAAAAAAGGGCGATGGAGCGGAATGATAAATGTTGATAAAACTGTTAATTAAACTTTATTCTGTGGATTAAAAAAGTGGAAAAGAGAAAAAGTGGAAAAAGCGGAAAAAATAACAACAGGAAGTTGGGGAGATATCCCAAAAAAATACCGGGGTTATAAAAAGGATATGCAGGAGTTGAACACAGAAAAAATGTAGTGAAAAAGATTGGGTCAATATTTTCAAAATGGCGGGGGTGTTTTTTAATGAAGAAAAAGCGGGTGGTGAGAAAAGAAGATAAAGGGAAGAAAATTAGAAAAGAGAAAAGAAGAGCGCGGCCTGCGGCCGCGCTCATCACACATCTATATTTTAAAAAACTTTCATAAAAAAACCGCGCAAACCATAAAGTCTACGCGGTAGCTACCCGGTAACCGTCCGAGTTAGCTAAACAACTCCTCGATGGAGCTGGCTTCCGGAATGGTATCTCCCATATCCGGGTTTAATCGTATGGCCGGCAAACGTCTCCCCGGACCAAAACGACCTGAATCGGCGTGGCAGTCTACCAAGACAACCACAGACTCTTTTTCTTCCTCCTTGAGATTGTTATAATGTTCTTCCATGAACTCATCCATGGTTTTCCAAAGACGAGATGGAATTCCTTTTTTATCCATCTCCATTACCCATTTCTGGGTGATTTCTTCTTCGGCTTTTTTCCTTACTTCTTCGTTATTTCTTACCTCATAGTAATCATAACCCATGCTTTCACAGACATGGTCTGCCAACCTGTCCATAATAACATGAACAGTTTCACCTTCCGGCACTAGGTTCTCCAGCTGGTAGTTTATCACCTCCTCAAGGGAGGATCTTCCTTGTTGTGTCACCACCTTCACTTTCGCTCCACCACAACCCCTCAGGAAAAAGAGGGAACAGGTGGCGTCACAAATCACCTCGCTGTTTTCGTCCAGTGTGTTTTTGTAGCCACTAGGAAGCAACTTCCTCATGGTATCTGTAATTTCACGGCCGCTGATGAGTGTTGCTGGGAATTCCAGCGGAATGAACTCATCAACCTGGTCCTTAACCGTGTTGAAAATACGGTCAAGATTTTGGTTTCTGCGATACACTATGACTTTCTTAGACATGATATTGTCTCCTGTTGAGTCTGCATTAAATTTTATTATCAAAAACTATTTTTTGATAATGTTCTCGTATTATAACTGTTTTTTTTTGTCAATACTTAATATTATTTTATAAAAAATATCTTAAAAAATATTTTTTGAATAAAAAAATCGGACTCCGCACAGGTGCGGAGTCCTCGGAGGCTGAAGCCCTTAATGCTTGTATTCTATACTTATCTGATATAAAAGTCAAATTTATTGGAATATATGTTTTTTTAAAGAAAAAGGAAAAAGAAGAGTGCGGCCTGCGGCCGCACTTTTTAGAAAGCTGTAGGTTGCAAGATATACGGTGCCGTAGGCGCCGTCCTAATATTAATATTTTTAGAAAATGGGTGATAATGAAAGAGTTTTTTTTTTTGCAAAATAAATCCGGAGTTTTTGGGTCCCGGATTTTTCGTTTACATCTTTTTTAATATTACACTTAAAAACAGGTGTTTTTAAGTGTAATATTTAGTTTTTTACTTGGAAATTATTTATTTAGGATATAAACTTTAAATAATTTTCTCTATTGATAACTTCATATTCGGCGTTGTCGTAGTTTTTCAACCAATCTTTTGGGGGCTTTGGTCTCTTTTTATTACTTCATTTTACTTCATAGCCATAGAGTTTTCCTTTTCTTTCTTCCACTATATCAATTTCCTTTTTATCTCAGGTCCGCCAAAAATATCTGTTGAGGCTGATTTTTTCATAATCTGTTTTTTTAAGACGTTCCATAAAAATATAATTTTCTCAAAGTTGTCCGACATCATTTCTTAATTCCGGCTCGTTAAAGTTTTTTATAACAGCGTTTCTTATGCCATTATCATAAAAATAATATCTGCCGTTTTTAGTAACTTCTTTTCTTAGATTACGAGAGAATCCTCCAACGTATTTAATAACAAAGCTTTTTTCAAGAAGATCTATGTATTTATCAACGGTCCGTATGTCCAAATCCACGGCATTAGCTATTTCTTTAATGGAAACCTCTTGCCCTATTTGAAAAGCCAACATGGTTAAAATTTTTATAATTTTTCTGGATTTTTTAATTCCATCAAGCTCAATAATGTCTTTATAAAGATAGGAATTGACAATTTCTTCTAGAAATAATTCTTTATCTCGGTTTGATTTGGAGGTTATTATGTCGGGGTATGAACCATAGACAATTCTATTTTTTAAGTTGGCAATGGTTTCCTGATGGCTTTCAATGGGTGATAATTCAAGTTGGGCTATGGGGTATAGGGTGAACTGTCATTTACGACCAACAAGAGGTTCTCCGACTTGGTTTGCTAAATCAAAGGAAGAAGAACCTGTCGCCAGAACTTTTACTCCATCCATATGATCAACTATAAGTTTTAAATTTAAACCTATATTTGGAATTTTTTGGGCTTCATCTATTATCAATAATTTTTTATTTCCAATATTTTCTTTTAAAATATTTAGACTTTGGCTCGATAATCATTCCTGTGTCTCTATAAATTCTCCCGATAAAAAAAGGTAGTCTTGTTCTTTTAAACCTTTATTTTTTTTAAGTTCCTCGATTATTTTTTTAATTAAAGTTGTTTTTCCGACACGTCTGGGTCCGTAAATAACAACAACTTTATTTGGTTTTAAGAAATTAAGAATATCTTTTTTTATAAATCTTTCTATATACATATATACAATTATATCCTAATTTATTATAAATGCAACCAAATAACAGAATTTAGTTACATTGCAATGTAACTAAATAATATAATTTAGTTACATTATTACACTTAAAAACAGGTATTTTTAAGTGTAATATTTTTGCTAATGGTAAGAGAACGAACGGCGCCACGGGTGGTCGTCTTTGTTGGGAAAGAAATAAAGAACGAAGACCGCAGGTCTTCGTTCTTGCTTTTTGTCACTGCTGGGTGTCGGGGTGGTGTGGAGAGTGCTGCGGCAACCGATTGAAAAAAATTTTCTCAACATTTTAGATGTTACACTTGTGAACAGGTGTTCACAAGTGTAACATCTTATTTTTTCTAATACCATTTCCAAAAAAGCTCTGCGCTCTTTTCAAAAATTTAATTCCCGTCAAAATGAAAAAATGAAGGTGCGTAATCTAAATCAAGGCTTTTTCATGAAGTCGGGGGGTTAAATTTTTGGAAAATAGGCGCTGTCATGAGCGAGAGTTTTTTGGAAATGGTATAATTTTATGATAAAAAACGAACGGCGCCTGCGGCGCCGTTCGTTTTTTTTTTACTCTCTCCTTTTTACCCTAAAACATCCTTCTGATAATCTCAATATCTTTGGCAATCTCAGTCTTATCTTCCAAACATTTTTTTATCTTTTCACAGGAGTGCATCACCGTGGTGTGATCTCGACCGCCCAGTTTTTCTCCGATGGAAGGATAAGAATATTTAAAATCTTCCCGTAGAAGATACATAATAATCTGCCTTGGCACTACAAATTCTTTCTTTCTGGTTTTTTTGTAGATATTATCTTTGTCTATATTGTAGTAGTTGGAAACAATTTCCACCAGTTTTTTATAATCAATGGGCTGTTTTTTCTTGTAGTTAGCTTTGATGATATCCCTGACCTCGTTTAAATTTAACGGTCTTTTTTTAATCTCTGTTTGGATATAAATATTGTTTAGAATTCCTTCCAATTCTCGGATATTACCGGTAATGGTTCCGGCGATATATTCCAGGATGTCTGAAGAAACCTCAAAATTATTTATCTTGGCTTTCTTTTTAAGAATTTCCAGGCGAGATTCAAAATCAGGTGTTTGGATGTCCACAATCATACCGGCATTAAATCGTGATTTTAGGCGGTCTTCCAGGTCTGAAATTTGGTTGGGGTGCACGTCGGAAGAAAGAATGATTTGCTTATCGTTATCGTAGAGATAGTTAAAGAGATGAAAGAGTTCTTCCTGGGTTCGCTCTTTTTTGGTTAGAAATTGAATATCGTCCATTATGAAAACATCATAATCACGATACTTCTTTTTAAAATTATTGGTTTTGTTTGATTTCAGGCCGATGAAATCTATAACATCCATATAAAACCTTTCCGAGGTGATATAGAAAACCTTCTTAGATGGATCCATGCTTTTTATTTGGTTTCCGACAGCTTGAATCAGGTGGGTTTTACCGTGACCGGTGCTTCCATAAATTAGAAGGGGGTTGTAGACAACCTCCTCTCTTTTAATAACCGCCTGGGCGGCAGCATAGGCCACTTCATTAAAAGAACCAACCACAAAATTATCAAAGCGGTAGCGAGGATTTAGGTTGGTTTGGGAGCTTTTACTTGAGAGATCCAAGGAAAGAGCTTTTTTTTCTGAGCTTTTGTTTTGGCTTTTGCCGCTTGTTTTTTTTGCCGGTTTTTTTTCAATTTTAAAATTGGATGTGTCTATTTTTTCAACCACATATTCTATCTTCCTGATTTCCGGGACCACAGCCATTAAATATTTTAAAATCAGAGAGTTAAACTTTTCCAGAATTCATTTCTTAACAAATTCTGAAGGAACGGCGATAACGGCCGTGTCGTTATTTTTAATTTCTTTCAGGGCCATATCCTTAAATCAAGTGTTAAAATTGGCCTGGGAAATTGATAAATTGATATTTGTTAAAACGGAACTTCAAATTTTCTGAGTATCTAAATGCATGTCTAAATTTTACTAAAATTTTATTTTTTTACAGCCGGCAAATGAAAGATATGCCCCGGCAAAAAGTTGATATGTTGTGGAAAAACACATTATACACAAAAAAATAATAAGTCAAAACGGCAACTTGTTTTTTGTAAAATTTAATAGTATAATATTGAGCATTATGTCACAAACTTACAAACCTAAAAACAGAAAAAGATTAAAGACCCACGGCTTTTTGAAAAGAATGTCCACTTCAAACGGTAAAAAAGTTATTTTGTCAAGGTTAAGAAAAGGTAGAAAGAGATTGGCCGTTTCCATCGGTAAAAAGAGGGTTTCAAAATAGTTTAAAAAATAATTTTAAAAAATCCCCCGTTGGGGTTTTTTTAAATAAAATTTCATATTTTTGAGGTAGATTTAAAAAATGAAAAAACTATGTTTGGTAGAAAATATTGAAATTTCTTTGCTTTTTTAATCAATTATTGCAAAAGCTCGAATCGGGGATCCATCACCATCTTTTATTTTCAGTGGCACTCCAAAAAAACTAAATAGTTTGTTTTCCGGTAGCTTATCAATGTTAATTAAGTCAGTGAAAGTGATAATCTTCTCTTTTAGGAGTTGTTTCTCAAGTTTAACAGATAATTCGGCTTTGTCTCCAACAACCAAAAAGGAGGGTTTGGTTTTTTTAATTTTTTGGAACAGATTGAGATCTAATTTACCTTCCTTAAACACTAACCCAATTTTTTCAGGAAAGTTCCCGTTAATTTTAACTACTTTTGCCTTTCCAAAAAATTTATTTAAAGGAATTTTATCAATTGTACTACCTCTTTTGTCCATGTGGGAAAAGGCATCAACATGGGTGCCTGTGTGCGATCCAAACTTCAATAGTCTTAGTCGCCAACCTTCTTTTTTTAAGGTGTGTATTTGTTTTATGTCAACTTTTGGATCACCGGGGTATACTTTCATTCCTGTTTTAAGTGTTTGTGATAAGTCTATTACTTTCATAGCATGGAGAGTATAACATATATGGTTTTGCCTTTAATTTAGGTTCCATCCAAATTATTTGTTTGCATTATGGTGCTTAGTTTATGTTTAAGATTATACCATGAATAAAATTACTCATGGCTTTTTTATATAAATAATAAAAAGATGGGATGGTGGTAGGAAAAATAAAGAAGCCGCTGTTCGGAAGTGGTTTGGCCGGTTATAAAAAATGGTGAGGGTGACATTGTTGGAATTTGTAAGTTGGTAAAACATTATGATGATATTGATGAAAATAAAAGATATATGTATTTTTTGTCAGTTGATCCGAAATTTCAAGGGCAAGGGTATGCTTCAAAACTGGTTGATAATTTATTTAAATATTTAAGGGCAAATGGTCTCTTTTTGGAAATGTCTTCTTATACCAGTGAGCACAGTTGAGAACGTTTGAGGTCATTGTTTAAAAGATATTCCAAAAAATACGGAGTCAGATTGCTTGGAAATGATAAGAAAATGGGGTGAGGATAGTAAAAACTCCCGACGAGATTTTTTGTTTTGGAAAATTTAATGTTTTAAAAACAACAGCGAGGCAAGACCTCGCTGTTGTTTTTTTGAAGTCGGTTCAAGTTAAAAGTTGCAGGTTGTAAGTTAAAAAATGGACGGCGCCTGCGGCGCCGTCCAAACAATCAGTTTTTTTGGAAAATAAGCGCTGTCATAAGCTAGAGTTTTTTGAAGATGGTATTTTAAAGCGAGACTTTCCTTTTCCGCTCTTTTTAAAAACAAAAGTGCTGGATTGCTTCGTCGCAAGCTCCTCGCAATGACCGAGCACCACTTTTGAAAAAAATATTTAGCTGAAACTGATCTTTTTGCAATTTCATGAACTAAAACTTTAAACCTTTTCATTCCTACAAAAGTGGTGCTCGGTTGTTGTCATCCCGGAAACAAGTTTTTCCCATGAGGAACGAATGGATGAAAAACTTAGTTATCCGGGATCCAGATTATAAAAAAGAGTGAAAAAGAAAAGTCTCGGGTTTGTATTACGCTCTAAATATCAGCCTCTAAAAAAGATTATCTTTTTTCTCCAAATTTTTTCACATAAATTTAAAAATACTCAAAAGGGCTCGGTAAATTTCCCGACTTTCTATAATCAGAGAAAATTTTTCCCGATGGGCGATGATAGAGATTTTTCTTCCGGAAAAAAGAATGATGGAAATATTCATTTTATAATCATACTCTTTTAAATCCACAAAACGAATCTCTCTCAGGGGCGAACCGGAATCCTTATTGTATTTTACCAGCTCCGGAATTTTTGGAGCAATTCCCCGAGCCACAATATCCAGACTAACCCTTTTCTTAACATAGTATTCATAATATTCCATGGAAAGACCCGTTAAAAATTCCTTGGCATATCATCCATAAAAAGTATCCCCTCTTTTCTGAAGAGTCTCTTCATAGGTCGCATGAATTCCCTCCTCTCCTTCATAAAAACGAATTTTTGGTTTATTCTCTAAGAAATTGGCCGAGGAAAGTAATTCCGGCAAAATATTATCAAAGAGAGCCACTTTCTCTTTAAGAAAATCTTTAATAATTCTGGGATCCTGGGCAAAATAATAATTTCGCTTATTTCTACTGCTTTTTCCAACCAAACCTTTTTCTTTTAGGGATTCCAAAGTGTCATAGAGGGTGGTTCTTTTAATCTTTGATTTTCTGGCGATTTCCGAAATGGGGGCTTCACCCAACTCCAAAAGGGCCAAATAAACGGCGATTTCTTTTTTATCAAAACCTATTTTTTCCAATTCTTTTTTCATGGAAAGAGTATAACATAAAAGACTGTCGGAAAAAAGGTCAACACTTTTTAAAAAATATACCCCTTAAAAAGCTTTGTTTTTCAACATATTCTGGCTTTTCTTAAAAATACGACGAAAAAAATAGCAAAAGTTATGACAAACTTGACACTTTGCTATATACTATGTCCAGTTTTGTTCTTTTAAATTCAATCCGAGCCAACCGGTTCGGCCCATTCCCGAGGGTAGAGGGTGGAGAAAACAAGATGAAAATTTTGATCATGTATAAAACCAATGACCAACTCGGACATCTAGTGTCCGAATTGGGCGTTAAACTTAACCAAGAGAAGCTCAACGCAATCGATGATTGCGAAAAGCTTTTCCATGTGGGGAGTGGCGTTTTTGCCACTCATTGGGGAGACGAATATTCTCCCCAACCTTGGAAAGGTGTGGAGTGGGACATGATCTTGTTCCACACGTCCTTCCTCAACTATGACGAGGAGGGCCTCACCCAGGAGCTGGGTGAGAGGGCAGCAGAGCAGGTCGTTAAGGCTGGACTTGCGCCCTCTAAAAAAATCATCCCTTTCTCCCTGGGGTATTCGCCTTGGGGCCAGAAGTTGGTAAAGGCAGCTGTGGCTTATGGCCGCGGCTGCAAGAGCGAGCGTAAAGCTCGCAAAAAAATAAAAAAAATCAGGAAGAAGTACAATCTGTATCTCTCTTCCTAAAACTTTTCTAGCGACAGGTTGGTCCCTGTTGCTCAGCGCACAGGCTTGGTTAGCTGTGCGTTTTTTTTTTTTTTTTTACGGCCACCGCAGGTGGCCGGTGGTTGTTGTTGTTGTTGTTGTTGTGGACGGCGCCGCAGGCGCCGTCCACCTCATTCCTTATTTCTTACAACCCATTATTTCTTCCCGCAATCCGAAAAAAACACAAAAGACAAAACACCGAGGTCTTGCCTCTCTGTTATTGTTGCTAAAGAATTTAGGAAAGAAAATCCAAATAATTATCTTTGTTAATCACCTCAAAAGTTGCATTTTTATAACTTTCAATAAAGGCTTTTGGTGCTTTGGCCTTTTTATTTCCTCATTTAAATTCAAAAGCTTTTAGCTTTCCATCGACTTCTTCTATCAGATCAACCTCCGACTGATTAAAAGTTCTTCAAAAATAATTATTACTCCTTATTCTTTTGTATTCATTCCTTTTCATTCTTTCAACAATCATGGCGTTTTCTCAAATGGCTCCGGTATCCATTCTCAAATCAAGAGTATTGAAGTTGTTTATAATGGTGTTACGAATACCCACATCATAGAAATATATTTTTTTTGATTTTGATATTTCCTTGCGCTTATTGGTAAAGAGAGGGGGGAGTCTGAAAACAACGAAGCTTTTTTCAAGCAGGTCTATATATTTTTCAACGGTTGAATTATCTATTCCCAGTAAATTTGAAAGTTCGTTGTAAGAAACCTCAGATCCTATTTGTAAGGCCAGAGCTTTGAGCAAGTTTTGTAGAACCGAAGGATTTTTTACCAATTGAAACTCCAGGATATCTTTATACAGAGTACTTGTTGTTAATTCCAGCAAAGCTCCTTCTTTTTCTTTGTTGGATGTTGCCTTAACCACTTCCGGATAGGTTCCATAGATTAGGGTTTGTTCTAAACTTTTATTTGCAACCAGCGGATTATTATCAAAAATCTCAGAATAACTTAATTGATAAAGTTTAAAGACTCTTTTTCTGCCGGTTAGGGTTTCCGATGATGAATCCAGGAGATGAAAGCTGGATGATCCGGTAACCAAAAATTGTTTACTTTCCCCATAGTGATCAACCAATATTTTTAGGCTCTGTCCTATGCTCTCTATTTTTTGTCCTTCATCAATAAAAATAATGTCGTACTTGTCTACGATGGGTTTTAGTTGTTCCAAATCCTTGTTTAAGAATGATTCCCTGTCGGATGGATAGTCGCCGTTCAGGCTAAAAACTTTTTTTCCCTCTTTTTCAAAATCTGACAGAATGCTTTTGCAAAGGGTGGTTTTTCCGACCTGCCTGGCTCCGACAATCATAATTACCTTCCCCGAAAAGAAGTTTTTTTTGATATTTTCTGTTATTAATCTGTAATACATAAAATTTATATTAATATTTTGAATATATTCAAGATTTTACCACTAAAATTTTGATTTACAACCCTTTTTTGTTACTTTTTTAAACACCGAGGTCTTGCCTCGGTGTTTAAAAAAATCTCCGAATTTGGCGTAAAGGCAAAATCCGGTGGGTAAAATCACCGGATTTCCTTTATCTGTAACAAAGACCAAAGATTATCTATTTTGTAAAATAGATAAATGGTCAAAATAACAAAAAGAAGGGCTAAAAGATG
>JALVSO010000052.1 GCA_027024305.1 Candidatus Parcubacteria bacterium
AGATGTGCCCGTAGCCGATGCCGGTAACTACTACGATGACAATAATGTGGAAGATATTCTTCAACACATCGGTCTAAACGCCAACAAGAGATGATCCACCGGTCTGATAGAGGGCGGACAGCTTTCCAACAACGGAGGAGTCAGTGTGGCCATTGGGGCGGGGTCGGGGTTTATCAATGACCCGTCACACAAGCTGGAAGAAATAAATTGGGGGGCTCAGACAGTGAATCTGACCAACCCCGGAGACAATTTTATATACATAGATGTAAATGGGAATCCTTATATAACCTCTACCAGAAGCAATCCCGATAACTATATTTATCTTGGGTATGCCTATACCATAAATGGAAATTCAGATATAGGTTTAATTTCTTCAAACCCGTTTTATGCCGGTAATTATAGCAATAGAAATAATAATTATTTAAGCAAGGTGGTGGGGGTAATGGTAGAGTCGGGTAATATTGTTTCGGAAGATTCTACTCCTCTGCATCTTTCCGTAAATTCAGGGGTCATTAATTCTAATCTTTCCGAATATAATACCGGTGATACTACAATCATCACCAAATGATACAAAACAGCCAATAACGGCTGAGTCCAGGACAGCTCCAATCCAAACCAGGTTTCCACTTCTCAATACAATGATCCGACTCAAAACCAAGCCACAGCTCTGGTAAACCTGCCGGCCGGTCATTGAAAAAAAGATTTGGTTTTAAGAACTTTGGACGGTAATGTTCACTATATCTACGGTCAGGCTGAATATGCCACCGAGGCGGAGGCTAAGGATGCGGCCCTACCTCAAGTGCCGGGGTCTATTCAAAACGCCGGAGCGGCCTATCTGGCCACCATCGTTTCCCAGGAGGGTGATACCAGTATCGCCAATCGACTCTATGATGTTCGTCCAAATTTGGATAGGGTTTTTGGTTTTGGGACCAACGGAACCACCGGAGTGGTGGCCGATCATGGTTCTCTAACCGGTCTTCTGGACGATGACCATCCTCAATATTTAAAGACTGATGGAAGTCGGGCGATGACGGGTGATTTAAATCTGGGCAACAATTCAATTTTTGGGGTTAATAATCTAACCATGGCCGGTCTTATTGTCAATAACTCAAGTAGCACTCCTCAGGCCCGGGTTGGTTATGATAACTCAAATTATTATACGACCTCGGTTTCTTCCACCGGTCATACAACCTTTGATACTTTCGGATCAAGTCAGGGTTTCACCTTTATAGATCCGGTTACTTTTAATGGTGACATGACTGTCCAAGGTAATATGCTTGGTGCCACCGTTATTTCTCTGGGAGACGCCATCACCGATAAAATAACTTTCAACGGCAGTATTCAGGGAGGAAGCCCATTCGTCTTTGAAGGAGTTACCGATGATTCCTTTGAAACCACTCTGGCCATCGCCGATCCGACAGCCGACCGGACAGTTACTCTACCGGATGCCTCCGGTGAGGTTTCTCTGTTGGGTCAGAGCATTGAGTCAAGTGAAATCACCGACGGTACCATTGTTTCCGCAGACCTTGGTTCCATTCCAATCAACACTTTGTCAGACGTAGATACCTCCACCAACAGTCCAAGCAACGGCCAAGTTCTTTCCTGGGACGGAAGTAACTGGGTTCCAAGCGATAATGAAGAAGAGAATATTTACAGCGCCGACGGAACCCTGGCTGGCAATAGAAACGTAGCTTTTGGTGGTAACAATCTGGCCTTTGACACTAACAAATTCTTTATTGACGGAACCTCCGGAAATGTGGGAGTGGGGACGGCCAGTCCAACGGAGAAACTGGAAGTTTCCGGAAATATCCGCTTGTCCTCCAACAGCACAATTTATCTTCCGGGCAATAATTCCAGAATAATGTCTGATTTAAATACCGATCAACTACATATTGGAGATTCTAATATTCAGGGTTACTTTATTTTGCCGGGAACCAATCGTGGTTCAACAGATGATGGAAGTGTTTTAATTACTTCCAGATATGATTCCGGTGTATCTAGTGACGCCGATATAAAGTTTAGAAATTATGATGGTTTTTCAATTTCTCAGCTAATGATTATTAAACGCCAGGGTGATGTCGGTATAGGAACCACCTCGCCAAGTGACAAACTTCACGTGGCCGGTTCTCTGAGAGTAGAGGGAGCGTTTAAAGATAATAATAATTCCGCCGGAACGGCCGGACAGGTTTTGACAGCTACCGCCTCCGGCTTCGAGTGGAAAAATCCGGTTTCCTGTGTTATTGGTGGGGCCAAGGTCCAGGCTAATGGAACCGTTACAAGTAGTTACGGAATTGTTTCTTCGGTTAATAGAAACAATGTTGGGCGTTATATAATAAATTTCTCTCAGTCTCTCAATACTTCAGATTATTACGCTCATCTTTCCAAGTATGAAAGCACTTCGATTCGTGATGATGTCAATATAGATATTTCGGCCTATAATACCAACAATTTGCAAATTATTATTCATGAGGGAGATAATAGTGGAGCGGCCGGTAACTATCGTGACAGAGGTTTCAGTGTTACCTTATTTGATACCAACTGTAGCGCTCTTTCACCATTGGCTAATTCTGACAAAAGACTAAAGACCGATATTGAAAATCTTGACTCAAAGGATTCTCTGGAGAAAGTTTTGGCCTTGCAAGGTGTCCGCTATAATTGAAATATTGAAAAGTTTCCTTACCGTTATGGTTTTGATGATAAACCGGAAATCGGTTTAATCGCTCAGGATACCGAGAAAGTTTTACCGGAAGTGGTTGATAGGGCCTCGGACGGTTACCTTACCTTGGATTATGCCAAGATGGCCGGAATCTTTGTGGAGGCCATAAAAGAAATTTGAAATGCCATTTTGAATAGTAATGAAGAAATAGAGAATCTGAGAGAGGAAAATAATCTCTTAAAGAGAGAGCTTTGCCAGAGAGATAGTTCTTATTCTTGGTGTCCAAGAGGGAATGGTTTTAATGCCAATCCTTCACCTTCTCAAGACTCCGATTTCGGTGATTCTGAAACTAACTCTTCGGACGGTAGCGGTTCTTCGGAAGAAAGTGGTAATAACCAAGTTTCCGAAGAGAGGGGCGTAGATGGTTCCAATAATAATTCGGAAGAGGCGGATAGCAACGGCAATTTGGAAAGCGATGATAATAATCAGGAGGAGGATTCAAATGGGGGAGAAGATAGCGGAGAAGGAGTAAGTGTTGATGATAATCCATTGGAGGAAGGGAATATTGATTCCGATTCGGATAGCCAGGGGGAAGACAATGGTGACTACAATAATAATCAGGAAAGTGGTGATAATAATTCGGTGGATAATTCAACAGCTAATAATGACGATAATACATCTTCCGATGAGAATGATGGTGATAATAATTCTGTCGGTTCACCGGAAAGCGGTTCGCCGGAAAACACAGAAAACTCTTCCGGTGGTGGCGAGAACGCCCCTTTGGAACAAGACAATCCGGTGGAACAGAATTCCGATAATGACAATGAGCAGTCCGAGGAACCCACTCCTCAGTCTTCTGAGGATTCGGGAAGTCAGGATAATGCTGAAAATCAATCCGCTGATAACAATACCGGAGGATTGGAAAGTTCTCCAATTAATAATTCCGGTTCCGGAGATTCCTCTGAAGGTGCCGGGACGGAAAACAGTGGCTCAAATCAATAATTTTCCCCAGCTAATTTAGCGAAATATGGGCATGGTATGTTAGAATACCGCTATTATGTTTGAAATTACACAGGATTTAAGTATATTGATTTTGGTTATTATCTTCGTGGCTTCCTTGACAGCCTTGGTCAAAGGAGCTGATTTTTTGTTGGAAGGGGCGGAAAGGATTGGAAAATATTTTAAATTGCCGGCTTTTGTTATCGGGGCTTTAATTGTGGGAGTGGGGACTTCTTTACCGGAACTAGCCTCATCTTTTTTTGCCGTCAAAAAAGGAGTGACGGAGATTGTCTCCGCTAATGTTATCGGTTCCAACATTGCCAATATTCTTCTAGTGGCCGGGCTAGCTTCCATTATCGGTAAAATTATTCATACTAAAAAAGAGTTAATTCGTTTGGAAATTCCTCTTTTGGTTATTTCCACATCTCTTTTTCTCTTTGTGGCCTTTGATGGAACCATAGACTTTTTGGAATCTTTGGTAATGATTTTCGCCTTCTTTGTTTATGTAACCTATCTTATGAATGCCGACCGCTACCGAACCAAAGAGGATAGGGCTGAAGATAGGGAGCTGGCTAAGGATCAAGAAAAAGAGGAGAAAGTTAAAAGAATCGGATTCAAGGAATTTGCCCTTTTAATTGGTGGGGGAATTATGCTTTCCTTGGGAGCTGATTATTTGATAGACTCGGTGCGAGCTTTTTCGGTTAAATTGAGCATAGCTCCTTCCGTTATTTCCGTGCTGGCCATTGCCGTGGGAACTTCATTGCCGGAAATCTTAGTTTCTGTTAAGGCGGTTTTAAAGGGAAAGACCGATTTGGCTTTTGGAAATATTTTTGGTTCCAATGTCTTTAATATTTTAATGCTTACGGGAATTTTAGGTTTGTGAAAAGACTTAGAAGTTTCTAGTGAAATGACAACAATTGGATTACCTTTCTTGGCTATAACCACTCTAGTTTTTTATGTTTCCGCAACAGCTAAGAGAATTTATATCTGAGAAGGTTTGATGTTTTTAGCTTTCTATGCACTCTTTGTTTTGAAAGTCATTGGGTTATAAAGCATAAAATATATGTTTAAAAAAATAAAGAATCTTTTTTATTCTGGATTAATTTTTGTTGGTTTTATTTTGTCCCCGCTAACTCCATGAAATGACTTGTTTACTAATATTCCTTTAGCCTATCTTTTTGCTCTGCCTTTTTCGTTTATAAATAAAGGTTTACTTTTACCCATGTTATTATTGGGTTATTGATTAAGTAATATTTTAGGGCTATTATTAATGCACTACGGGTACATAAGAATCAGAGAGAGAGAGATCTAGTTGAAATATAAAAAAGTATTTTTTTATTACGGGGCTTTACACGGGGATCATTATTATTTTAGCTTATTTTGCGTTATTGCCAGATTTAGATTCAATTTTGAAAGCCGTTGCTAATTTTAAAACCATTTTTAAAAATTTGCTATAATTAAGAAATGAAAAGGGCAATCATTTCTTTTTTTTCTCTAATTTACGATTTTATCTATTTTTCTTTTCGCTTTATTAGAAAGAGTTTTTTGTTACTGGCTTTATTTCTTTTTTCTCTAATTCTTTTTTCTAATCTGGTTATAAATTTTTATTCCAATGATAGGATTTTCTTTTCTTTGGATAATTTGCCCCATAAAAAAGTGGCTCTGGTTTTAGGTACTTCAAAGTATATAGCCGGTAACAAAAATCAAGTCAATCTTTTTTATAAAGAAAGACTAAAGGCGGCCAATGAACTAATTGAAAATAATCGAGTGGACTATTTAATTTTATCGGGAACTAATGATAGTCCTTACTATAATGAACCACAAACCATGAAAAATGATTTGTTGAAAATGGGAGTGCCGGAAAATAAAATTTACTTGGATTATGCCGGTTTCAGAACGCTGGATTCGGTTCTGCGGGCCAGGGAAATTTTCTCTCAAGATGATTTAATAATTGTTTCCCAGAAATTCCATTTACAAAGGGCTATTTTTATTGCCGGGCTGAATGATATTACTGCTTTGGGCTATGCTGCAGAAGATCCACCTTTTTTAACGTCAGCAAAAGTTTATATCAGAGAAATATTTTCCCGAATCAATCTCCTTTTTGATATCCTTTTTCAAAAAGAGCCTAGGTTCTATGGGCCGAAAGTTGTGATAGAATAGGGACTATGAAAAGAATTGTAATTATTGGAGCCGGTAATGTGGGATCTCATATTGCTTCGGCCATTATTTGAAAAAAACTAGCGGTGGAAATTATTATGGTAGATCTCTGTGAGGAATATGAGAAAAGTCAAACCCTAGATTTAAAGGATTTAGCTTCTCTCAGTCACAGAACAAAAGTTAGCCAGGGGGATTTTGGAGATGAGAAAGTTAGTCAAGGTGATATTTTTATTATTACCGCCGGAGCTAAACAGAGAGAGGAAGAAAGCCGTTTAGATTTATGAGAAAAAAATAAAAAAATTTTAAATAATATTAAGGATTCCCTTGGTCAAATTAAAAAAGATACCAAGATTATTATGGTTTCAAATCCCGTTGATCTCTTAACCCTAGAGGCTCAAAAAATATTTTCTTTGGATGAAAAACAGATTTTTGGCAGTGGAACTTTTTTGGATACTCTAAGGTTAAGATGGAGGTTAAGAGAAAGGGGTTTTAGTGAAAAAGAAATTTCCAAGGCTTTCGTTTTGGGAGAGCATGGCGATACTTCCTTTGTTTGCTGGGAGGGACTTAATCAAAAGATGGATTTTTCAGAAAGAGAAAAAATTGAAGAGGCCGTAAGAAAAGAGGCCTATGAGATAATCAAGGGCAAGGGGGCGACATTTTTTGGCATCGGAGCAGCCGTGGGGGAAATGGTGGAAGCCTTGGTCTTAAATCGAAAGAAGATTTTACCTCTTTCCGTTTATTTGGAGGATGAGGAGATAGCAATTTCTTTGCCGGTTAAATTGGGAGCTGGAGGGATTTTGAAAGTTTATCGGCCGAAATTTAATGAAGAGGAGGAAGAAAAATTTTATAAATCTGTGGAAACTTTGAAATCTTTGGTATAATTATAAACAAGGGACAAGTTGCAAGTTGCAAGTGACGGCCGCCGGAGGCGTCCGTCCGGACGGCGACCTGCGGTCGCCGTCATTGCCAAAAGGACACCTGACTTGCTGGGTATGGCTTGGCGAGTGGTTGCCAGCAAGTCAGGTGTCTTGAAAAATGTGTGGGTGTGTGGAGCGGATGCCACTTTACCATTCACATAAACTAAGTAATAAATAGAAAAATGTCTAATATAATTTGTTTTTTTGGAGATAGTATCACGTGGGGTGCAGTTGACCCGGAGCATGGCGGTTGGGTGGCTCTTTTGCGTCGCCATCTGGAACTTAATAATTACGGTGCCGAGATTTATAATCAGGGTGTTTCTGGAGACAATACTGATAAATTGTTGGTAAGATTTAAAACGGAGGCTGAAGCAAGAAAAGCTCAAACGATTATCTTTGCCATAGGAGTAAATGACTCTCAATACATACAAAGAAGAGAAAACCCTCGTGTTAGTCTGGAAAATTTTAGAAAGAACTTAATTGAGTTAATAAAAGAAGCTCAAGAAATTACCGATAGGATTGCTTTTATTGGTTTAACCAGAGTAGAAGATGAAAAACTTTCACCAATTCCTTGAGCCGAGATAGAAAAATATTATGATAACGAAAATGTTTTAAAATACAATGAAGTTGTAAAAAGTATCAGTATAGAGTATGGACTGCCTTTTTTAGAATTATTTAATTTATTAGATATAAACGACTTGGCTGATGGTTTGCATCCAAATGAAAAAGGTCATAGAAAAATATATGAAAAAGTGAGAGATTTCTTATTTAAAATAAATTATATATAATGGAAGACCATGAATAAAAAAGATAAAAAAAGATTCTACATAACCACAACACTACCCTATGTGAATGATTTTTGAGCGGTCGCCCGAGCAGTGTCGCAGGGCGAAGGAGCGAAAAAGGACACCTGACTTGCTGGGTATGGCTTGGCGAGTGGTTGCCAGCAAGTCAGGTGTCTTGAAAAATGTGTGGGTGTGTGGAGCGGATGCCACCTTACCATTCACATAAACTAAGTAATAAATAGAAAAATGAATAAAAAAGATAAAAAAAGATTTTACCTGACAACAACACTACCCTATGTGAATGGTTCGCCCCATATCGGTTTTGGTATGGAGGTGGTACGGGCCGATGTTTTGGCTCGCCATAAGAGAGCTCTTTTGGGAGATGAAAATGTTTTTTTTAATACGGGAACCGATGAGCACGGACAGAAAATTTTTGATAATGCCAAAAAAGAAGGCTTGACTCCTCAAGAGTATACCGACAAGATGTCGGCTAAATTTAAAGAAATGGCCCAAAGGTTGAATATTTCCTACGATAATTTTATCAGAACCACCGATGGTTACCATATCAAAGCCGCTCAAAAATTTTGAGAAGTGGTTGATAAAAACGGTTTTATTGAAAAGAGAAAATATCAGGTTAAATATTGTGTTGGTTGTGAGTTGGAAAAAACCGACTCGGAACTGGTGGATGGAAAATGTCCCGATCATCCGGGTAAAGAATTGGAAACCATAGACGAGGAAAATTATTTTTTCAAGGCCTCGGCTTTCACGGAAAAATTAAAAGAATATTACAAAAAAAATCCCATTCTGCCGGAATTTAGACAAAACGAAATCGTCTCCTTGATTGAAAGGGAGGGAATGAAAGACTTCTCCATTTCTCGTCTGAAAAGCAAAATGGAATGGGGGGTACCGGTACCCGGCGATGAAGAACAGGTAATGTATGTTTGGTTTGATGCTCTGGTGGATTATATTTCCACTCTGGGTTGGGGCTCCGATAATCAAGAAAAATTTGAAAAGTTTTGGCAGTCCGAGGAAAGCGAAGTCTTTCAGATTTGCGGAAAGGATAATCTGCGACCCCAGGCGGCCATGTGGCAGGCTATGCTGATGGCGGCGGAAATTAAAAATACGGATAAAATCTATGTTAACGGGCATGTGACGGCCGAAGGCGGGGTGAAGATGTCCAAGTCCATTGGAAATGTCATAGACCCCAATGAAGTTATAGATAAATATGGGGTTGATGCTTTTAGATATTTTGTTATTCGCCATCTTTCCAATCACGAGGATTCTCCTTGAACTCCGGAAAGATTTCATGAGGCCTATTCTGCTGATTTGGTCAATGGTTTGGGGAATTTAACCAATAGAATTTTGGCAATGTCCTCCAAGGCCGGCATCAAGCTTTTTGATGAAGGTCGAGGCTATCCGCTTTTTGGTCGCGAACATTCCAAGTTGGAAAATTATGATTTCAACGGAGAGGCCGAGGAGATTTGAAAATCCATCGGTGATTTGGATGAGCTTATTTCCAGAACTCAACCCTTTAAACTGGCCAAATCCGATAATCCGGAAGATAAAGATAAACTAAAAGTTGTTCTTCTGTCACTTCTGAACGGTCTCTGGGCGGTGGCCGATTGGGTGGAGCCAATTATGCCGGATAGTGCTCAAAAAATTAAATTGGCCATCAGAGAAAATAAAAAACCGGAGGAGCCGATTTTCCCTCGGATTGAATTATAAAATTTCACCAAAAAGAAAAACACCGAGGTCTTGCCTCGGTGTTTTTTATTTAAAGGGGGTAGTATGTTATAATCTCAGATATGACCAAAATTAGAAAAGAAATTGTTTCGGATATAGCGGAATTGGCCAGGATTAAAATGTCCGATGCCGAAAAAGAAAAAATCGCTTCTTCCTTCGGTCCCATTATGGAAATGATTGATCAAATAAAGGAAGTAGAACTGGGCGAAGAAGTTCAAAGGGATTTTTCTCTGTTGAATGTAATGAGGGAAGATGAATTGCGTGAAGACAGCTCGGAAAATCGGGAGGAAGTTATGGCTGACTTTCCGGAAATTAAAGATGATTATTTAAAAACCAAGAAAATACTATAAATTAAAGACAAGATGAACTATCAAGAATTAGATATAAAAAAGACTCGAGAACTTTTGGATAAGGGGGAATTGAAAGTACGAGAACTGGTTGATTTTTATTTGAAGAATATTGAAGAAAAAAACGAGGAGCTGAATGTTTATTTAAGTCTTTTTGACGATTTGGATGAACAGGTGAGAGCGGCCCAGGAAAAAATAGACAGGGGAGAATCCAATATTTTAACGGGAATTCCTTTTGCCATAAAGCCGAACATTGCCATCAAGGGCAAGAATGCCACGGCCGCTTCCAAAATTTTGGAGAACTATATTGCTCCCTACGATGCCACGGTTATTAGAAAACTTAAAGAACAGGGAGTTATTTTTATGGGTTATGTCAATGCTGACGAATTTGCCTGTGGGGGTTCCGGGGAAAATTCAGCCTTTGGTTCCACTAAAAATCCTCTGGATCCGGAGAGAGTGCCTGGCGGCTCTTCCTCCGGCTCGGCAGCGGCTGTGGCGGCTCATATGGCCATGGCCGCTTTGGGAACTGATACCGGTGGTTCGGTTAGGCAACCATCTTCTTTTTGCGGTTTGGTGGGGGTAAAGCCAACCTATGGTCGGGTTTCCCGAAAGGGAGCGGCGGCCATGGGTTCTTCTTTGGATCAGATTTGTCCCATTACCAAAACGGTGGAGGATAATAAAATTATTTTAGATGTTATTGCCGGGAAAGATATCTATGATATGACTTCCATTGAAAAAGATAATTTTCTTTCGGGAGAGGTTCAGTTAAAAAAGAAATTGGCCGTGCCCATGTCTTTTATTTCCACCATTAAAAATGAAAAGGCCTTGGAAAATTTTAAGAAGAACTTGAAAAAGTTGGAAGAAAATGGTTACCAAATTGAAGAGGTGGATTTGGACATTCTGAAATACACTCTGCCTGTTTATTACATCATCATGCCATCGGAACTTTCCACCAATCTGGCTCGCTATGACGGTTTGAGATATGGGAATCAGGTGGAGGGGGAAAATATGGTTGATACCTACTTTAAAACTCGCGGAAGTGGTTTTGGAGAAGAAGTTAAGAGAAGGATTATTCTCGGAACCTACGCTCTGTCCGCCGGCTACGAGGATCAATATTACAACCGGGCCGGAGCATTAAGGGAAAAAATAAGGGCTGAATTTAAAAAAGTGATGGAAAATTACGATGCTGTGCTGATGCCAACCACCCCCGATGTGGCTTTCAAATTGGGGGAGAACAGTGAAGACCCCATAGAAATGTATTTGGCCGATATTTTTACCGTTTCTTCAAATATTATCGGAAATCCGGCTCTGTCAGTGCCGGCCGGAACCATCGAAACGGAAAAGGGTAAAGAAATGCCTCTGGGCTTGCAGATTTTGGCTAATTTCAAAGAAGAAGCTAAAATGTATAAAATTGCCGAAGATTTTCAATCCTAGAGTTGGGGATATCTTTTTTTAGTCCTCTTTTGATGGGAAAAAATCGTATATTCAAGACAGTCCCGATTTCTTGATAGATTGTTCAAAGGTGTTATAATTAAAAACATAAAAAATATTATGAACGAAAAAGAAATAGTAAATTCAATAGCTCAAATATTAGAGAGCTTGCCTCAAAGACATAGAGAGGTTTTAGAGAAAAGATTTGGTTTAAGACCCGGTGAGAAAAGACATACTCTGGAATCCATTGGCCAAAAATATGGAATTACCAGAGAGAGAATAAG
>JALVSO010000053.1 GCA_027024305.1 Candidatus Parcubacteria bacterium
GTTGAAAAAATATTTACTACAAAAATAAATAAAATTTCTTTATTATTTTTTCTTTTTTGTAACAAGAAAATAGAAAAAATAGGAAAAAACAATATGATTAAATATAATCAGAAAAGCAATGACGCCCACCAAGGAACTCCGCCCAATGGCAGTAAGAGGTCCCATTGCCCATAAAATGAAGTAAGGCTGGATGGTAAAAAATAATAATAAACAGGCACAGGTAATAAAATGAGGTTTATCCAATTTATAATTTTACTTTTTAATATCATACTCTTATTTTACACTAATCTTGAAAAAATCTAAAATTTAATTTCCTTCAACTCTTTCTTTTTATTTCTCACCAAAAATTCTTGAAAGGCCTGAAACAGGTTTGAGGTAATCCAATAAATAGCCACCGCCGAATTAAAGGCCGTAATCAAAATAAAGAAAATAAAAACCGGCAAACCATATTTTAAATTAACCTGAAAAGAATTCATCATATCTTCCTTTAAATTGCTTTCCGGCTTTTTCTTTAAATCGGAAAATTTAACTTCCGGCATAGAAATGGAAAGATGCAGGAACTGACTGGCCGCCGCCAGGAAAGCCAAGAAATAGGATTTGGCATTCAAGTCAAAAATGCCCAAAAATGTCATGGAAATCTTTTCCGGCACCCTCACAAAATCATAGAGAATGCTTTTATCAACCTCCGGTAACCCACCATTAGCAAAAACTCAATAGAGAGCAATCAAGATTGGCAATTGAATAAGCAAAATAAATAGAGAGGAAAAGGGCTTAATCTGATGCTCTCGGTAAAGCGCCAAAGTTTCCTGCATTTTTTGCTGATTTTCTTCCGGGGTCAGCACTCTGCCCTTATATTTTTTATTTAAAGCTTCCAGATGAGGCTTGGCCTTTTTAGTGGCAATTTGGTTATCAATTTGCCTTCGGTAGAGAGGAAATAGAATGATTTTAATAATCAGAGTGGCGATAATAATAACCACTCCGGCATCAACAATATAATCTGATAACAAAACTACTAAATTATAGATTGGATTGTAAAAAAAAGTGTCAAACATTTTAATATATTTATTATTTACTTATTTACTAATGTTCAACATTATAACAAAACTTTTTAATATTCCCAGGGAAAACCTCTAATTAAAAAAGAACCATTGAAAGTTCTTTTTTAAGAAAACTATCTATACCCCCGGTCTTTTTGCCTATTGGTCATTAAATGGAACCTATTCCAGACCCAGAAGCTCGGCAATTTGCGGCTGGTCAAAACCAATGATAAAGGTTCCATCAATTTCGGTCACCGGCACCCCCAATTGTCCGGTCTTTTCTGCAATATATCTGGCCTTTTCCTGATTTGTTGAAACATCCACGGCCTCATACTCAACCCCCTTATCATCAAGATAGGCTTTGAGCATATTACAATACATGCAAGTTGGGGTTGTAAAAACTGTTACTTTTTTTTCCATATTTTCTTTTTCTTTAAATTTTAATTTTGTGTTATTTCTAACACTCCCCTAATTATACCAGAATGGTCAAGTTTTTAAAAATCAAAAAGCTAAAAATTCTTATGAGGTGATGAAATTTTATTTCTTTAGATTTGCTGTCACAACTATATTCTTTCATTTTTCATCTCCAGAGTTGTCACTATCTTTTTGAAAGCATCGCCATCAGTAAAAAAGACCAGGGTTTCCAAATCTATAAAAGAATAGGCAAAAACTATTTTACCCTCTTCATTGAAAACAGCTCTAACATCTTTGTTAAAAATGCTGACATCGGAAAAAGTTTGAGCATAATATTTCTTATTAACCTTAAATAGGTCTCCCAGATCCAAAAGCATCATATCCTCTCAAGAAAGCATGGCCGAATAAACTTGATCAAAATTTGATATTTTAAAAATCAAAAACGGATCAATGGAATCTATTGTTGAAACAATTCCGGCGGAGAAATTATCCTTTAAATTCCTGCTAAAGAATGGCCCGGCTCTGGTATCTAAAAGATTGAAAAAGTCCCTGGCCGAAGCTAAGGTTTTATAGCCAAGCTTATCTCTTTTTACAAAGTAAAAGATTTTGATATCGCCGATGGGAATTCTTGTTTCTTTCAAAACCCTATCCGATAACTTAACCATATCGCTTCTGTCCATATCGTCCATCTCAATCTCTTCCTTATAGTCAAAATATATGACTGACTTTGGAGCAATGCTTTTGTCTTTTTCTTCGATTTCTTTTTTTTTATTTACCCCGAAAACAATAATGGAAGCCACCGCCGCCACCCCCAGAAATACCAGAACCACTGACAAAATAATCATTAGGATATTTTTTTTATTCTTGACCGAATGCTCATACTTTAATTCCTCTTTTTTCTTTTCCTTTATAATCATTTTGGCCAAAGAGGTTGGTTTATCCTTCAAGGCCTTCACGGCAAAATCTCTGTAGGTCTTTACCGTCGGTCTGGTGAGTTGGAAAGCTCCTCCTCCTTTTTCTTTCTCCTTTTTTTCTTCTTTATCTTTCGATTTGCCCAAAAACCCCTCGGCCGCTTCCAGGGACTTCTTTAATTCCTCCTTTTCCAAATTCTCTCTTTTTTTATTAAAATCATCCTGCTGCTTTGAAAAAGAGTCAATTCCTCCATTAACGGCAAAATCCCCTTCATAGTTACCCTCTTTAAAATTCTTCTTTTTTTCGTTATCCATAATCCTACTTTATTAATCACGGACTGAAGTCGACTTTCCGATAAGAAACCGATGCACGGACAAAAGGAAGGGGCTAGTTTTTAGCCAAGGCATACCTACCATCTTTGGTTCTTTTAAAAGCCTTATTGGAAAGGTTTATAATGACCGTTTGCTTTCTGACATTCTTCCTTTTTAACACCTCTTCTATAATTTCTTCCTTAGTTAGAGCTTTTTTGGCTTTTTTCAGAATTTCAGTAATAACTTCCTTTACCGTTCCGCCGCTGTATTGACTCCACTCTTTTAGACCATATTCTCCTCTTCCCACCAAAATAAATCTGTTATCCCTAATTAATTCGTTGTGGACAGTGGCCACATTAACATCCACTCCAAACCTTTCGGCAATAACTTCGGTAATCTTTCTAAAATGCATTGGATTACCTTCGCTTTTCAAAATCAAATAAGCATAATCCTTCACCCCCTTGGTTGAGATATTTCTGGAATCGGCCCGGCCTCACTGTCCCAGACCATTGGATCCGATTTTCTTAGAAAGAGAAATTAATTTTCTGACGGTTTCATCTCTCAAAAGTTTTCTATTATTGCTATGCTCAGCCAATTTGCTGCTAAAACGCTCAATAATTTCTCTCTCAGTCAAAAGCTCATCAGTATCCAATTCTCTGTAAAGTTTTTCCAAAGATTTTTCAAAAGCCTCATAGGCCTCCTCATCGGTATATCAAATCTTATCCTTTAAATCCTTTTTCTTAACATCCCTAAAAGGCTCTGAAAGGTGTAAAAGGAAATGCAAATAATCCTGGACATCCGGATTATCGGTAAACCTGTTTAAAACTTCTTTTTCCGGAGCTACTCCACCAAGTTCATCTATGGCCTTTTTTAATTCTCTAACCGCCTTGTTGGTTTTAGAAACCAATTCATCGGTATCCAAAATCAACCTCTTGGCGGCATTTTCTATCTGTCTTATTCTCTCTCTGGTAATTCCATATTTTTGGCCAATGGATTCCAGAGTATGTCTTTTCTCACCGGGTCTTAAACCAAATCTTTTCTCTAAAACCTCTCTATGTCTTTGAGGCAAGCTCTCTAATA
>JALVSO010000054.1 GCA_027024305.1 Candidatus Parcubacteria bacterium
TGCTTATACTGGCTCTACCACCACCCAAAACACCACCTTTGAAGAGTTACTCAAAATGGTTAAAGAAGATTGTTATCAATTTCAAACAGGAAGTAAAGAAATAAAAGAAAAAGGAATAATCTGATCATATTCAAAAGCGGAAAGTAAAGAAGAAATAGAAAAAAGAAAAAAAGAAAGAGAAGAGAGAATAAGAAAAGAAAAAGAAGCATGAGAAAAACTGTCGCCGGAAGAAAAGGAAAGAATAAAAAGAGAAGCGGAAGAGGAAAGCAAAAAAATAGAAGAATATAGAAAACTATCCGATGAGGAAAAACTAAAAATTTTAAGAAAAGAATTTGGTTATTAAACACTCCCAAAATTTCCAAAAAAAAAACAAACCCCAATCCTCAACACTCCAAACACCCTCCCAACACCAAGGCAAGACCTTGGTGTTGCTTCCTTTTTTAGAGTTTGAGGGATCTTAGATTGTAATTTGAACCCGAGACTTTTCTTTTCCACTATTTTTTATAATCTGGATCCCGGATAACTAAGTTTTTCATCCATTCGTTCCTCATGGGAAAAACTTATTTCCGGGATGACACGGGCATTGTCGTCCCGGAATTTTATGAGCACCACTTTTGTAGGAATAAAAAGGTTTTAAAATTTTAGTTCCTGAAATTGCAAAAAGTTCAGTTTCGGCTAAATATTTTTTCAAAAGTGGTGCTCGGTCATCCCGGAATGGAATTTTACCCACGAGGAACGAGTGGCTGTAAAATTCCAATATCCGGGATCCAGGGTAATAAATTAAAATCAGCTTTTAAACAGTTGGAATTCTCGGGTTCAACTTACAATCTAAGATCTTAAATGCAAAAGATTTTACTCTGTGCTATAATTCCCTTCATATGAAATTTAAAACAGAAGTTGAAAGAAAGAAAAATTCCATTGTTGAGGTTAAGGTAAAAATGGATTTTTCCGAGGTGGAAAAAAGAAAGGAAGTGGTTTTGGAAAAGTTGGCCGGTGAGGTGGAAGTGGAAGGGTTTAGAAAAGGTAAAGCACCCAAGGATGTGGTAGAGAAGAAGTTGGGAGAAGAAAGAATTTTGCAGGAAGCTTCCCAGGAAGTCATCAATGAGGTTTTTCCGGAGATTTTGAAAAAAGAAAAAATTCAAATCATCGGTTATCCCTCCATCACCGTAACCAAGCTGGCTCCCGGCAATGATTTTGAATTTAGCGCCGAGATGGCCGTTTATCCGGAAGTTAAATTGCCTGATTATAAAAAGATAGCCAAAAGCATTAAAAAGGAGGTTAGGAAGGTTGGAAAGGAAGATATTGAGAAGGTGGAGAAAAATCTCATTGATATGCAAAATCATATGGCTCAAAATCATGAGCACAGGGAAGGTGAGAAATGCGACCATGAACATAAGGAGGTTAAAGAATTGACCGATGATTTTGTAAAACAACTGGGCCCCTTTAAGGATGTGACCGATTTCAGAAAGAGATTGGAAGAGGATTTGAAAAAGGAAGCCGAGGCCGAGGCCGTGGCCAAGCACCGGGGAGAAATTGCCGAGGCCATTTTGAAAGAGGTTAAAATGGAAGTGCCGGAAATTTTAATTAATGCCGAACTTGATAAAATCATCGCCCAAATGAAAGACGATATGATGAGGTCTGGTCAAGATTTTGATAAATATCTGAAAGAACAGGGAAAAACGGAAATGGATATCAGAAACGACTATCGGGAAGAGGCCGAGAAAAGAGCCAAGATTGAAATTATTTTAAAGGAGATTGCCAAGGCTGAAAAGATTAAACCCGACGAAGAGGAGATGAAAAAGCAAGTTGATTTGATTATGAAAACCTACGGAGAAGCCAACGCGGAAAATGTAGCTCTCTATGTGGAGAATATTATGATCAATGAGGCTGTAATGAAATTTTTGGAGTCGCTGTCGGAGTAGAAAATAATGAAAGTCACGGAATTTCGTCATTGCGAGGGGTTCGGAACGGATGTGGAGAACAACAAAACAATCCAAATTTTGGACAGGTTTAAGTTATAATTCAGGACTTTCTATTTATTGCTTGGTTAGAAAAAATACAAAAATGAAAAAAAGAAAATCGCCGGAGGCGGTTTTCTTTATCCAAAAAGCTCCCCACTATGCCGAGGACAGAATAGCTTGCCTTTTTTGTTGTATATTGTATAATTATAATGGTTTTTGAGTATTTGGCTCAAGTTGTTTTCTAATTTTTTAAAAGAGAGGATAGCGAGATGAAGAAAGAACTGAATCTGAAATTTTTGAATCGCGAAATGGTTGAAAAATGTGCCGAGAGAGTCTTAGAGGTTACTATCTACAATGAGGATTGGAGGGAGAAGTACGGAAATGGTCCGGTTCAAGGTTATCTGGTTGTTATCGTCCCTAAAATGGTAGTGGATGAAAAATTGGAATGGCCTGAATCATATAGCCTTAAACCCCATGCAATTTTTCAGAAAAGTCTGGGTGATAGAAAAAAATGGCCCCGTAATTTTGAGGAAATTGCCAAGAGTAGAGCGCTCCAGCTTTGGCAGGGGCGTAGTCCAGTCGGAGATGAATATTCCACACCATACCTTCTCTTTGAAGGAGATGAACCCCACAACAGAGGATTTGCCGATGGAACTGGGCTATTGGTGGTTTCTTTCTCCGGGTATTCGTATGATGGAGATCTAGATGTTTCTAGATTTCTGAATGAGGTTTTGATTGGTGAATCCTGTCAAAATTTTTGTGAAAGATTTCTTAAAAATCACGATAAGGATTTTGTCTGAGTCTCCTTTTTTCAACCCAAAACCGGGCACAATGCCCGGTTTTTTTATGTTAAAATTAGTTCTATGATTGACGCTTATTTGGCTAAAAACTATTTTGTTCATCAGAGTCTTGACGAAAAAGAAATTGAGAAAAGATACGGGAAAGATTTTAATCGGCTGTTGGCCAATTTATTGTATGCCCGGGGAATTAAAAATAAAAAAGAGGCTGAAAAGTTTTTAAATCCTCGCTGGGAAGAAAATCATAATCCTTTTCTTTTTAATGATATGGAGAAGGCCGTGGAAAGAATTTTAAAGGCCGTTAAAAATCAAGAGAAAATTTTAATCTATTCTGACTATGATACCGACGGCATTCCCGGCGGAGCCCTTTTACATAATTTTTTTAAAAAAATAGGCTATGAGAATTTTGCCAACTACATTCCCAACCGAAATCGGGACGGCTACGGACTGACCGAGAAGGCGGCCGAGAAAATTGTCCGGGGCGAAATTTTTAAAAATTCTCTTTTCGGGGAAGAGTTGGAAGGGGAGAATTTCAATCCGGATTTGGTTATCACCATTGATTGCGGTATCAGTGATATTGAGGCTTCCAAGATTTTAAAAAAGGAAAAAGTGGATTTGATTGTAACCGACCACCATCTGCCGGGAGAAAAACTGCCGGAGGCTCTGGCCATTTTAAATCATAAGGTTACGGGGGAAAAATATCCCGATAAAAATCTTTGCGGAGCCGGAGTGATTTTTAAACTGGTTCAGGCCTTGGTGGAGAGAATTAAAAAAGAAAAAGAATTTGAAATTAAAGAGGGCTGGGAAAAATGACTTCTGGATCTGGTGGCCATATCCACTGTCTGCGATATGGTGCCCTTGTTGGGAGAAAATAGAATTTTTGTGAAATACGGCCAAATTGTTTTTAAAAATACCCATCGGGAGGGCTTAAACCGTTTGATGGAAAAGGCTCGTTTAGATAAGAAAAATATTTCCGCCGGGGATTTGGGCTTTATGGTCGGCCCTCGTTTAAATGCCGCTTCCCGCTTGGATGATCCGGTGGTGGCTTTCAAAACCTTGGCCGAGGAAGGAGAAGAAGCCGTTTTTTCAGCCGAGGAATTGGAGAGGTTGAATAATCGGCGGAAATATCTAACGGCCAAAATAATGAAGGAGGTTTATAAAAAACTTTCCCAAAGGGATTTGAAAGAGGTTATTGTTATCGGCAATAGGGATTGACCTCTGGGGGTTTTGGGTCTCATCGCCGGTAAGGTTGCCGATAAATACCAACGGCCAACTTTTGTCTGATCACAAGCGGAGGGGGAAGAGAAAATTTTAAAAGGCTCCTGTCGCTCCGGAGGAAAATATGATATTCATTCTTTGATGACTGAGGCTTCCGAAGAATTTTTGGGTTTTGGTGGCCATAAAGCTTCCGGAGGTTTTGAAATAAAAGAAGAGAAAATTCATTTTTTGGAAGAAAAATTGACGGAGGCTTTGGAGAATACAAAATTGGCCGAAAAGGAAAAAATTATCATTGATGCGGAAATAGGTTTGGACGATGTAACCTTGGAAAATTATCATGAAATAGAAAAACTGGAACCCTACGGCATGGCCAATCAGAAACCCCATTTCTTTTTTCGGGGAGTGGAAGTTTTTTCGGTAAATTTTTTCGGCAAGGAGAAAAGCCATCTGGAATTGATTTTTAAAAATTCCCGCAATTTTTCCATTAAAGCCATCGCCTTTTCTTTCCACGACCTTTTGGGAGATATCAATTTTTCAGCCGGGGATAGAATAAATTTGGTGGCTTCTTTTGAATTAAATCGCTGAAACGGAGCGGAAAGCTTGAGATTAAAAATTGAGGATATTTTTTAAAAAAACGACGAAGTCGGACTTGGTGCAAAGGGAAAGTATTTTTTTAATTGGTCATAATCTGTTATAATCTTAGATAATGAAGAAAGAGCGTTTTTTAAATCTTGGTTTAAAAATATTTTTCCTGGGGGTGATTTTTTTGCTGTCTTTTTCCGTTTTTTACTTTTCTGTCCGAGCGGAAGAATTGAAATGTAGTGACTACGGAAAAAAAGTTATGTCCCAGGAGGACTATGACAAAATTATTGAAATCTGTGATAGAGAGATTGCCGCCGATAAGGCCGCCCTGAAAAAGAGCGAGGGAGAAGCCAATGGTATCGCGGCCGAAATTCAGCGTTTGGACCGGGAGATTAAGATTTCCCAAGCTTATATTAACAAAAAGACCGCCAGAGCCAATCGCCTAAAGAGGGATATAAAATCAACCATTGCCGATATCAAAGAATTGAGTGATCGTCTTGAAACAATCAATCAAACTTTAAAAGACTTACTTTTTCAGAGAAACCAGGTAGAAGGCAATACGGCTCTGGAAGCTCTTTTGTCAAAAAAGACCCTTTCGGAATTTTTTGATGATTTAAATACTTCTTCATATTTAGAGAAAAAGATTTCTCAGGAGGTTAGAGAAATAAAAAAGAAGAAGGAGGATTTGGAAAAGTTGATTATTGAGTTGGAAGAAAGGGAATCGGTGGAAAGGCAATTGGCCCGGGAAAAGCAAATTGAATATCAAAAAATAGCCAGGAATAAAAAGTATAAAAATGAGCTTCTGGGTATTAAAAAGAAAGAAACCGGCTTTTTGAAGAAAAGAATTATTGATAAAGAAAAGGCTAAGCAAGCTATTTTAAGGAAAAAGTTTACGGTGGCTTCCGGAGAGAAGGTGACCTTTGGAGAAGCTTTTAATATTATTAATCCCTATAAAAGGCAGCTTGGCATGGATCCGGCTTTTGTCTTGGCTATTCTCTTCCAAGAATCCGGCTGGAGCGGAAAAATAGGGGGGAATATAGGTCAATGTACCTATAATCAAAAAAACCCTTGTGGAAAAAACAGAGTTATGTCCGAGTCCCAGGTTCCCAGTTTTTTGGAAATAATGAAGGGCCTGGGCGGCGACCCCAATATTCAGAAAGTTTCTTGTCCGATCTGTAAAGATGGTTCCTATGGGGGTGCCATGGGGCCGGCTCAGTTTATGCCAAAGACTTGAATGGGCATAAGGGCTTCGGCGGCCAAAATAATTGGAAAAGATCCGGAAAAAATGTCACCCTTTACCAACCATGATGCCTTTATCGCCGCCGGGGCATATTTGAAAAATCAGTACTATTCAAAGTCTTGTACGGATTATGCTAATAAATATAAACATATTTCGTCGGTTAGGACATTGAGAGAGAGATGTGCCGCCGCTCGCTACTACGCCGGAGGGAATTGGTTTAAGTACCGAATGACCTATGGTGAATCGGTGGTTAAACGGGCAGATAGATTTAGGGCCGATATTGTTACCTTGGAATCATAGAATGGTAAAAAACAATCCTCGGATTGTTTTTTTGTTTTGTTTTTGAAAAATGTTAGAATGGAAAAATGAATAATAATGAAATCATTTCCCAGGCTTTGTATAGGAAATACAGGCCGTCAAATTTTTCGGAGGTGTTGGGCCAGGAAGAGGTGGTTAATTCTTTGAAAAATTCCATTGAAAATGGACGCATTGCCCATGCCTATCTTTTTTCCGGAGGGCGGGGTAGCGGTAAAACTTCCATCGCCAGAATTTTTGCTAGGGAGTTGGGAGTTCAGAATGATGATATCTATGAAATTGATGCCGCCTCCAATCGGGGTATTGAGCAAATCAGAGAGTTGAGAAATTCGGTGGAGATTCTGCCCATGGCTTCCGATTATAAAGTTTATATTATAGACGAAGCCCATATGTTGACCAAGGAAGCTTTTAATGCTCTTTTGAAGACTCTGGAAGAGCCTCCCAAGCATGTTATCTTTATTCTGGCCACCACTGAAAAGCATAAAGTTTTGGACACCATTCTTTCTCGTTGCCAGGTTTTCGATTTTAAAAAAGCCAAGGTGGAAACCTTGATTAAGTTGATAGAGAGCGTGACGGAAAAGGAAGGGATTGAAATTGATCAAAAATCCAAGGAGCATATTGCTACTTTGGGTAACGGCTCTTTCCGGGATACTTTGAGTCAGTTGCAAAAAGCCATTTCCATTTTCGGTTCAAAAATAGATTTTGAGACCCTGCAAAAAGAATTTCTGCCGGAAGACAATGATTTGCTTTTGGAGTTTTTGGATTTGTTGGGACAAGGAAAGAAAGAAGAGCTTTTAAAAAACTATCTTAAAATCTTAGAGAAAGATTTGGATTTGGATAATTTTTTGGAGAAACTTTTGGAAAAAGCCCGAGCCATTCTTTTGATTAAAAATTCTCCGGATTTTGAAAAATACTATAGAGAAATTCTGGCGGAAGATGAATTGAAAAGAATGAAAGAAAATAATAGTCTGAACTCTCTACATCTGAAAAAGATTTTGGAAATGATTGATTTGGCTAAAAAATCCGAAAAGCCGGAGTTGGCCATGGAAATATTTTTAATGGAATTATAGTGAAATATCAAAGATTAGAAAAAAGCAATTTAGACTTAATTAAAAAAGATAATTCTTTTTTGGATATTTTTTTGCATTTAGCTGAATTAAAGAATACTCTTAGAACTGGTTGGATGAAATATCACAATTTGGATAAGAGATACGGGGAGAGTGTGGCTGACCATTCTTTTTCCATGGCTACCTTATCATATATTTTGGCCAAAGAATTAAAATTAAATTTAGACTATGGCAAGGTTTTAAAAATGGCTCTTTTCCATGAGTTGGGGGAAATTTATCTGGGAGATTTGGTTTCCTGTAAAAATAGAGATTTGAGCCGGGAAGAAAAAGAAAAAAAGGAAATGGATGCCTTGGATAAATTTTTAGCTTTTCTGGGAGATGAGAGCAAAGGAGAGTTGAAAGATTTATATGAAGAATTTGAAAAAAGCAAAAGCCCCGAAGCTCGTTTTGTTAAAAGCATGGATCAGCTGGAAGCCGCTTTCCAAGCCTGACTCTATAAAAAAAGAAACTTAGTGGGGGAGTCGGTTTTAGAATTTAAAGAATATGCTTTAAAAGTGGCCAAAGAAAATGAGGAAGTGGGGCTGATAAAAATTTTGGAAAATTTGGATTTTTCTTAATAAAAAAGGACACATCGGATGTGTTGAAAATATGAAATTTGCTTCATTAGATTCTATATTTTTTGAATAACTGTTATTCAGAAGGTGAATAACTTTGAATAACGGCAGGGAAAAGGGCCCGCCGAGCGAAGCTCGGCGGGCTTTGTTATTCAATCAATACCCTATTTTTCAATGGTTATTCACTTTTCTGTGGATAAAATGGTGTATAAGTGGATAAAAGTGGGGAATTGTGGTTGAAAGTGGTGAATTTATCTATATAATGAAGTCAGGACTTGATTAACATATTTACCGTGTTAATCAGGCTTATAGCTCTCAAATTCCATCTAAATGCATTTTGATTTTAAATTTTTGTTACTCATACTTTATAAAAATTTTTCTTCGGAATTTGAGGTGCTATCCAAGGGTTAAAGTTCTTAATCCTTGGATAGCATAAAAATTTTATGCTAAAAAGAAAAATCCTATGCTAATCGGAGAATATAGACATTCCATAGATAAAAAGGGAAGGACAGCCTTGCCGGCCAAGTTTAAGAAAGAGATGGGCAAGGTGGTTTATATTGCTCGAGGTTTGGATGGGATGATAGATGTCTACACCAAGGATTCCTGGGATCGTTTACAGGAGAAATTATCTCAACTGCCGATGACCGTTGAGGCCAATCGAAAGTTTAAGAGGTTTATCCTTGGGGCATCATCGGAAGTGGTGCCGGATAAGCAGGGAAGGGTTATTATTCCTCAAGCTCTTAAAGAGCATGCCGGCATTGAAGCCGATGAAAAAGTTGTTTGAACCGGAGTGGGTGACAAGGCGGAAATCTGATCGGAAAAGAAATGGGATAGGCAAAACAGCGAAGGGGTGGAAAACATTGCCGAGATTGCCAAGTCCCTGGACGGAATTATCTAATATGTCTATGAAAACCAACTCATCAGTTCATCAGCCCGTTCTTTTACAAGAAGTTTTGGAATATTTGGAGTTGAAACCCGGTTTGAAAGTTTTTGATGGAACTCTGGGGGGCGGTGGCTATGCCGAGGAAATTTGTCGAGCCATCGGTGAGGAAGGAATTTTGCTGGGAACCGATTTGGATGCTCACGCCCTGGGAAGAGTTGAAGAGCGACTGAAAAATTGTTCTTGTCAAAAAAAGTTTTATCTAAAAAACTATTCGGAGATTAAAAAAATTCTCGCCGAGGATAAGGAGGTTTCGGAAATTGACAGAATGGTCTTGGATCTGGGCATCAGCTCCGATCAGTTGGACTTGGAAAATCGGGGAATTTCTTTTCAAAATCCGGATGCTCCTCTGGATATGAATCTTTCTCTGGATGAGAAAAAATTAACCGCTGAAGAAATTTTGAACCGGTGGTCCGAGGAGAGCTTGGCCGATATATTTTTCTACTACGGCGGGGAAAGGGCTTCCAGAAAAATAGCCAAGGCTGCGGTGGAAAGAAGAAAAGAAAAAGCATTTAAGAGGGTGGGTGATTTGGTGGAATTGATTGAAAAGGAAATCGGTCATTTCTATAAAAATAAAAAAATTCATCCGGCTACCAAAATTTTTCAGGCTCTGAGAATTACGGTCAATGATGAAATCGGCCATTTGGAAAAAGCTTTGAAAGAGGGTTTTGAGGTTCTGGGTTCCGGTGGAATTGTGGTTGTGGTCACCTTTCATTCCCTGGAAGACCGAAAGGTTAAGAAAATTTTTAGAGAATTTGAAGGAGGGGGTTTGGGTAGGAGAGTTAATAAAAAGGTTATCACTCCCGGAGAGGAAGAGCTTGCTCAAAACAGAAGGGCTCGTTCGGCCAAATTGAGAGCTTTCAAGAAAAATTAGGGAAAAAATTAAAGATAAATAATATGCAAAGTTTAAGAATAAACAGCAGAATAAGGAAATTAAATCTCTTCCTTTTGAAGAGGGAAAGACTGGTTTATTATTCTCTATCTTTGACTTTATTATTTTTGATTTTTTCCTATGCCTTCTTGGTAGCCGCTTCAGTTTCTTTGGGATATGGCATAGAGAGCAATAATGATCGTTTAGAGAGAATTTTAGCGGAAAATTCTCAGAGGGAGCTGGAATATTATCTGGCTCAGAATAATATTGAAAAAAAGTATGCTGAGGGGTTGGTTTTGGCCAAAAATATAGACTATATTGATTCTGTTTTCAATCGGGTTGTGTATAATAAGTAAATTTAAAAAGTTCTTCGTGGTAAAATGAAAGCATGGAGAATTTTTTTTGATTGGATGTCTTTTTTATCTTTTTTTTGGGGGCTATTTTTGGATCTTTTTTGAATGTTTTGGCAGCCGAGCTGGAGCCTCTGGTTTTTTTTAATAGAGAAGAAAGAATAAAAAAGAAAATCAAATCATTTTGGAAAAGAATAAATCGCAGATCCCGCTGCCCCCACTGCGCCCATAAACTGAGAGAAGGGGAGTTGGTTCCGATTTTTTCGTGACTTTTTCTCGGGGGAAGGTGTAAAAAATGCGGAAAAAAGATATCCCCCGGATATTTTTTAGTGGAATTTTTTAGCGGACTGACTTTTTTGGGTTTTGCCTATCATTTTTACAGTTTAAAGGGCTCAGAGCTCAATCTTTTTAATTGATGGGAGTTTTATTTTTTTGTTCCCATAATTTCTTCTTTAATCCTTATCTTTCTTTTTGATTTGAAACACAAGATAATACCTGATTTAATTATTCTTCCAACCATTATTTATTCTCTATTCTATATTGCTTTTGATTTTAATTCTTTGACTTTTGATTTTTCCCATTGACTTGATGATATTTGAAGGTCTATTCTTTTTGCCCTGCCATTTTTTGCTCTCTGGTTGGTGTCAAAAGGCAGGGCCATGGGCTTTGCCGATTGAAAGTTGATCTTTCTCCTATCGCTTTTTCTGGACGGCACCATGGAGAATTTACTCTTCGTTTTCGGAGCTTTTTGGTTGGGGGCTTTCTATGCTATTCCGGCTTTAATTTTTGGAAGGTCAAAATTAAAAACAGAGGTCCCCTTTGGTCCTTTTATTATCCTATCGTTTTTCATAGTCTACTTTTTCCACCTTTCCTACGGTGATTTTATAAATATCTTTATGGTATAATCCAGAGAAGGCCTATTGTCTATGAAAAGAAAAATTCTGCAAAAAAAGAATAATTTGGAAGAGGGGTTTTCTCTGATGGAATTATTGGTGGTTATTGCCATTCTGATAATTCTTCTTTCCATTTCCCTTTTTAACTATGATAAATTCGGTAAAGATGTGGAGCTGGAAAATGCCGTCTATTCCATGGCTCTGGCTATTAGAGAGGCTCAGGTCTATGGGGTGAATAAGGCCCTGAAAGACGTTGGTGGCAGTAATGTGGAGGACTACTTCGGAGGCGATTATGGCTACGGAGTTTATTTTAATAGAGCGGGGGCATCTTCCGGACCGTCTAATTCCCAGAAATTTGTTCTCTATATTGATAATGATAGTGGGGCTAATGCCAATAATAAAATTTTTGACAGCAGTTCCGATTGTTCGGGCTCGGCCAATGATGAATGTTACAGTCAGATTTTTCTAACCAAGGGAAACTATATAAAAGAGATAAAATTAAAGGGGGGTTCTGATTGAAGTTCTGCAGTAACCGTTGGCCGAGCCAATATTTATTTTAAAAGGCCAAACCCCGATGCCACCATTCTCAACGATGATGGTAGCCAAATTTACTCGGCCATTCAAATTAAAATCAATTCTCCGGCTGATGTTTACAGCCGTTGTGTCAGAGCCGGTGCTTCAGGAGATATAACCATAAGTAGAACATGCTATTAAGTAAAAAGATAAAAAAGAATAGAGCCTTTACTCTGGTGGAAATGCTGGTTTCTCTAACTCTTTTTTCCGTTGTGACAACCATTGCCTTTACGGCTCTCTATAGGATTATGGAGGCCAACAATAAATCAAAAACCATCAAATTGGTGGTCAATAATTTAAATGTGGCCATGGAATCAATGACCCGCGAAATCAGGGTTGGCTATAATTACTGCGCCAACCCACCCGCTTCCACCTGTGATAGCAATCTTGGTTCCACCAGGATATATTTTAAAACCAAGGATGATTGTGATGGCCAATATGTTTTTTACTCTTCGGAAGAAACCATAAAGAAAAAGGTGGGGGTAAAGGATTCTGCCGGGAATTGCCAATACCCTTCAACCGAAACGGCCATTTTGGGTGATGATGTTAAAGTAAAAAGGGCCAAATTTTATATTCATGGTTCGGACGATCACAGTGATTACAATCAACCGAGAGTTTTAATTATCCTGAGAGGACAGGCTACGGATATTAATATGGATACAATTTTTGATATTCAAACCACGGTTTCTCAGAGGAATCCTGATCAATAATAAGAAATCTATGAAAATTTTTCAAAAGAATAAAAAAATAAAAAAAGCGGAGGCTTTTACCTTGGTGGAGGCTTTAATTTCCATAACCATTCTAATGATTTCAGTGGCCGCTCCTTTAAATTTGGCTTCCCAGGGCCTTATGGCGGCCAATATTGCTCAAAGGCAAATAGTGGCTTTTTACTTGGCTCAAGATGTTAATGAATGAATTATCAATCAGAAAATGTCTAATCATTTGAAGTCTTCAAATGATATGCTGGATGGCCTAGATGACTGTATTGTTACTGCCGGTGGTAATGAAAAGGGATGCGCTATCAATACTTTAGAAAACAGTCCGAGCAGCGCGATAACTTCCTGTGCCGCCTCCGGATGTCCAAGCAAGGGAAAACTCTATAAAAATAGCAACGGTTTTTATGCTCCGAATCTTTCAGCTGCTGACTTTTCCGGCTATACTCGATATAGTGAAATTAGGAGAATAGGAGTAGACGGGGGGGTTGTGACGGAGGCCCGAATTAAGACGGTGGTTAAATGAACTTCCGCTCAGGGAGTGGAGCAGAGCTATGAATTGGTTAATAATATATCTAAGTGATAATATTAAAAAGTATGAATTATTTAAATAATAATAGAAAAGAAAAAGGCTTCGTTATTTTAATCGCCATCGTTATTTCGGGACTTTTGGTTTCCATTGGAATGTTTATTGCCAATGTGGCCTACAAAGAACTTTTGCTTTCAACTTCGGCCAAGGCATCCCAAAAAGCTTTTTTTGTGGCCGATTCGGTTATGGAGTGTGCCATGAGGCATGATATTAGGAAGGCTGGTTTTTGGGTCACAGATTCAGATAGCCAGAGCCGAGATTTTATATGTAATAATATGACCTTTCAACCCCACGCAACAAGTACCGGCGGCTCTGACTGATATACTTCCATATATTATATTTCTTTTGCCGAGGATGGTGACGGGGACGGAGAAATCAGTTCGGCTGAGATGGATGCCGACCCCAATGCCGGTTATGCCAAATTAATTGTTCAGAAAACCAATAGTGGAGTTGACACCGTTATGAAAGCCTATGGTCATGACAGGTATAAAGGAAAAGGTATCGTAGAGAGGGCTATACAGGTAAAGTACTAGTTTTTATTTTAAATGAAAGAGGGAGAGGTTAAAAAAAGAATAGAAAAATTGAAAGAGGTGGTTGATCATCACCGCTATCTTTATCATGTTAAAAATATTTCCGAGATATCCGAGGAAGCCCTGGATTCTTTAAAAGATGAGCTTTTTAAATTGGAAGAAAAATATCCTCAATTTAAAAGTGCCGATTCACCGACCCAGCGAGTGGCCGGAAAGGTTTTGGAGGGTTTTAAAAAAGTTAAACATAAAGTGCCCCAGTGATCCTTTAACGATGCTTTTAATTTTGAAGATTTACAAAATTGGGAGAAGAGGAATTTGAATTATTTGATGAAGGAGGGAGGGCGCGAGCGAAGCTCGCGCCCCATCAAACTCCAATATTTCTGCGAATTGAAAATTGACGGTTTAAAAATTATTCTGGAATACCAAAAAGGAATTTTATTCCGGGCGACCACCCGAGGGGATGGAAGAGTGGGAGAGGATGTGACGGAGAACATTAAAACCATTCAATCCATTCCTTTAAAATTAAATAAAGTGGTGGACATTATCGTGGAAGGGGAGGTTTATATCTCTAAAAAGAATTTTGAGCTGGTTAATCAAAAACAAAAAAAAGAGGGGAAAGAGCTATACGCCAACCCTCGTAATTTGGCCGCGGGTACTTTAAGACAGTTGGATCCCAAGATAGTGGCCGAGCGAAAGTTGGATGCTTGAATTTATGATGTGGCTCTCTATGAAAAAAAGTTTAAGACTCAAAAGGAAGAAATGGAATTTTTGGAAGAGCTTGGCTTTAAGGTCAATCAAAACAGATTTTTGGCCAAGGACTTGAAGGAGGCATGAGATTTTTATCAGAAAATAAGTAAGAAGAAAGATAAATTTGATTATTGAATTGACGGGGTGGTTTTAAAAATCAATGACGGTGAAATTCAGGAGATTTTGGGTTATACGGGCAAGGCTCCTCGCTGAGGAATTGCCTTGAAATTTCCAGCCGAGCAAAAAACCACCATTTTAAAAGATATTCATTTGCAGGTTGGACGAACCGGAGTGATTACGCCCGTGGCTATTCTGGAACCGGTGGAGCTGGCCGGAACTACGGTCTCCCGGGCCACCCTCCACAATGAGGATGAAATCAAGCGCCTGGATGTGCGCATCGGCGACACGGTTATCGTGGAAAAGGCCGGCGATATTATTCCCAAGATAGTAAAGGTCCTGAAAGAATTTCGGGAGAAAAATTCCAAGCCCTATAAATTTCCAAAAATTGTGCCCGGCTGTGGCGGCAAGGGGGAAATTGAAAGAGTGCCGGGGCAGGTGGCCTATCGTTGCAAAGACAGAAATTCTCACCAACTTTTACAAAGAAAGCTTGCCTATTTTGTTTCCAAAAAAGCTTTTGATATTTCCGGTCTTGGTGGAAAAATAATGGAAAAGTTTATTGATTTGAATTTAATTTCCGAACCGGCCGATATTTTCACTCTGGAATTTGGAGACATCGCCGATCTGGAAGGTTTTGGGGAAAAGTCGGCCAACAATCTTCTGCGGGAGATAAATGAGAGGAGAAAAATTTCTCTGGTTCGTTTTTTGATTGCTCTGGGCATTGAAGAGGTGGGTGAAGAAACAGCTCAACTTCTGGCGGAAAATTTTGGAAGTCTGGAAAAAATTCGCAGAGCTTCCAAGGAGGAGCTGGAGAAGATTGAAGGCATCGGTGAAGTGATGGCTCAAAAAATCGTGGATTATTTCAATGACCCCCACAATCAAAAAATTATCTCCAATCTTTTGAAAGAGGTTAAGGTGGAAAAATTTCAAAAAGAAGAAGTGGCCGATAATTATTTCAAAGGCAAAAAGATTTTAATTACCGGAACCTTTGAAAAATATTCTCGGGATGAGCTGAAAGAAATTATTCGCCGGCTGGGTGGTAAAAATCTTTCTTCCATTTCCAAGACCACCGATATCCTTCTGGCCGGAGAAAAAGCCGGTTCAAAATTGGAAAAGGCCAAGGCTTTCGGCACGGAAATTATTTTTGAAAAAGATTTGGAAAAATTTCTAAAAAAGTAATTTTTTACAGGAAGTTCGACTTCCTGTAAAGATTTTGTTCTGGGAAAAATAATGTTAGAATGGTGCGATGAAATTTAACAGGAAAGTAAAATCCATTGGGATTATTATTGACGGTAACCGGAGGTGGGCCGTTAAAAATGGAATGAAAAAAACCGAGGGACATAAATACGGCTTGGACAACCTCCTAAAAACCATAGATTGAGCTGAAGAATTGGGCATTGAAGAGATCACTTTTTATATTTTTTCCACGGAAAATTGGAAGAGAACAAAGACGGAAGTCAACGCTTTAATGGCCCTTTTTGAAAAAACTATTAAAGAGCAGTTTGCTCGCCTGGGAGAGAAAGGGGTTGAGATAAAATTTATCGGTGATTTAAAGATGTTTCCCAAAAAGTTGCAAAAACTAATCGCCGAGCTGGAAGAAAAAACAAAATCCACAAAGAAAAAAAATAAAATTAAAGTTTTTTTGGCCGCTTCCTATGGTGGTAGAAATGAAATTATCAATGGAATCAAAAAACTTTCTCGTGAGTTGAGCAAAAAAGAAATTGAAAAATTAACGGAAAAAGATTTTGAAAAATATCTTTACTCCGGGGTGATTTCCGATCCGGAAATAATCATTCGCACCGGCGGGGACACTCGTCTTTCCAATTTTTTAATGTGGAAGTCGGCCTATTCGGAATTGATTTTTTTAAAAAAAGCCTGACCGGATTTTAGAAAAAGTGATTTGAGAAAGGTATTGAAAAAATATCAAGAAGCTCGTTTGCAGAAGGGAAAATAATTCATGACAATACCCATCATTGGGACTTCACAATCCCAAGGGGTACTGCAAACTAAAACCAGTATAATATTTTAATTAAATGTTAAGCATTAAAAGTGAGAATAAGAAAAAAGAGATAGAAGTTATTTTTGAAAATGATAATTTTTTGGCGGTCAATAAACCGAAAAATCTTTTGGTCCATGGGGATGGGCGAAGTGAGGAATGAACCTTGGCCGATTGGATTTTGGAAAAATATCCACAGCTGGAAGGGGTGGGGGAAGATATTTTTATCAATGAAAAGACCACCATCAAAAGACCGGGTATTGTTCATCGTCTGGACAAGGACACCACCGGAGTTATTCTCATCGCTAAAAATCAGGATATGTTTTATCACCTTAAAGAACAGTTTAAAAATAGAAAGACAGAAAAGAATTATAGAGCTTTTGTCTACGGGGCCGTTAAGTTTGACCAAAAGACCATCAGGACGATTTTTGGTCGGTCAAAAAATGATTTTCGCCGATGAACAGCCAATAAAAATGCCATTAGGGGTGATGAGCGAGAAGCGGAAACTTTCTATAAACTGATTAAAAAAAATAATGATTTTTCTTATCTGGATATTTTCCCCAAAACCGGACGAACCCATCAGATTCGGGTTCATATGCAATATGATGACCACCCCATTGTAGCCGATCATCTATATGCCGGCAAAAGATTTGACCGGGAAGATCCGGAAGCCAATCTTTTTTTTGAGAGTCAGGCTCTCCACGCCTATAAAATTAAATTTCAAGATTTGGGTGGCGAGACTGTGGAAATTACAGCTCCGGTTCCGAAAGCTTTTGAGAGGGCTTTAAAGATAATTTTATAATTTTTTCTTATTATAAAATTTTACACAAATTAATAAAAAACCGCATACGCGGTTTTTTAAAATTTTGTGGATCTGACAGGACTCGGCTAACATCTTGAAAAAATAAACCAAGACAAATACGACCGGAGTTTTGGTATTTTTTCAAGCCTTTTTCGAGCTTGCGAGAAATGCCTATTTGAGGCTTTGCCACCTTAAAAAATTTCGAACACTTGGAGGAATTTTTGCCATTACGCGGGGGCGTAAAATCTTAGAAAAACGGCTCCTAAACTCGCCAGTTTTTCACAGATTTTACCTAGCCCCGCTCTCTTCGAGTCCTGTCAGGTCTTACAAAAATCAACAAAAAATCCCCGGACAGGATTTTTTGTGATTTTTTTTGTGGACCTGACAGGACTCGAACCTGCCACCCCCTGCTTGCAAAGCAGGTGCTCTAGCCAGATGAGCTACAGGCCCATTTCCAAGAGGATCTAAGTCAAAAAATAATGCTTAGTCGTCTTGAAAAATGTAGAGGATATGATAGCAAAAAAAGAAAAAAAATCAAGGCTTTTTTCAAGATGTCTTTGTCAAGCTTTTATGGTAAGATTAAAGCAAATCTTAGGATTAAGACTTTAAAGACTTTTTACAATTTTAATATAAATTTTAATATAATTTAAATGACAATAATCAAACAGAAGAAACAGAGAGTCGCTATTTTTATAGATGCTCAAAATCTTTATCATTCGGCCAAATCAGCCTACGGAGCCAATGTCAATTTTAAAAATATTTTAGAAGATACCTTGGCCGGTCGAGAACTGGTTCGGGCCATCGCCTATGTTATCAAAACGGAAAGCGGAGAAGAAAAAAATTTCTTTGATGCTTTGGAAAAATCCGGCATAGAAACCAAGTCAAAAGATTTGCAGGTTTTTTTGGGCGGGGCTAAAAAAGGTGATTGGGATGTGGGTATGACCGTTGATGCCATTAGGATGGCTCCCAAGGTTGATGCGGTGGTTATCGTTTCCGGCGATGGTGATTTCATTCCTCTGGTTGAATATTTGAAATTCAGCTCCGGTTGCCAGGTGGAGGCTGCCACATTTAGATCATCGGCTTCTTCGGGGCTTGTGGAAGTGGTTGATGATTTTTTTGATCTTTCTGAAAATCTTGGCCGCTATTTAATGAAGGGTAGTAGGGTCGGACGTTTTAGATACAGTGGTAGGACTAGATTGTTATCGGAAAAAGGCATTTCCATAAAAGACCCTAAGCCGCCGGAAATTGGAGGCGAGATGGAAGAGGAGAGCCCCGAAATGATTGCCGAAAGGGTGGCGGCTAAAAGAGGTCTGTCTTCCGGTATCAAAAGGCCTTTGGTTAAAAAAAGAAATAGTAAGGCCACCGAGGTTGAAATAACCAGGATTAAAAAAGAAGATTTTGTTGAAAAAGAGATAGAGCAAGCTTTGGTTGAAGACAAAAAAGGCCCTGAACAGCAGAGTGAAAAGAAAAAGGAGAGTAAAATTACTTCGGAAAAAAAGAAAAGGGCTCCGGCTAAAAAAGAGAAGAAGGATTCTAAAGAAAAAATAAAGTTGGCCGTTAAAAAGGCCGTAGTTAAAAAGGAAAAAAAAGAGGTTCCCAAAAAAAAGAAAGCAAAGTAACTTCGGGTTAAGTTAATTTGTGTTGGCGGATGATTCATAAAAAGTAATAAAATCAGCGGCTTCCGTTGGTTTTTTATAATTATTATTAAATCAACCACATAATTAGATAATAAATAAAATGAATAAAAAAATGAAGAAAAGAATAAAGGAAGAAAAGGAAACCGTCCGCGTACTGGTACGTGGACAGTGGCTGTAACTCAAGAACTTAAAAAACCTAAAGAAAAATATAGTCCGGCGTACCAGCACGCTGACGGATGGTTATAGCTAAAAAAGACTGAAAAAATGTAGTTCAGCGTACCAGTACGCGGACGAAAGTCTTAACAATCTGTTTTCTGAATGGAAAAAAGAAATAAAAAAAAGAAATAAAAAAACAAAAAACCCTTCAATTATGAAGGGTTTAAAGATATTTTTCTTCCAATTTTTTTCTTTTTTCCTTTATAATAATCATAAGGGCCAGAGACTCCACCGGGTTGAGTTTATCGGCTTCGGATATGCTATAACCTATGCCTTTTTTTCCACCCATGGTCATCAGTTCGAATCGGATGAGATGCTTTACCCCTTTCGGGCTAATCCAGGCCCCCCGGAGAATTGTTTTGCTCTTTTCGCCCGGAATGGGCCCCAGCCAGCTCATATTCATCTCCGAGGCCATTTTTTTAGCGGCACTGAGAATCACTTTTCTCTTTAGAGCTTTTTGGCAGGTCTCAAGTTCTTTAAGGTTTAAGTTTTTTAAAAACTTTATCTTGATTTCGTCATTATCATCGAGGTATATTTCGGCCAGTCTTTCTCCCGATAATTTCACCGTTCCTAAAATTTTCATTAAATTTTCTCCAATCTAAATTTAAACTACCAATCATTATAGCATTTTATGGTATTGTTTTCTAAATAAACCTTGGACTGTGAGTAATCTTGAAATTTGCTTGCTTTTTAATATATTGTTAGAATATATCTATGAATAAAGATGAAAAAGAAAGTCGGGATGGAATGCTGTCCTGCGATGCCAAGAATGATTTTCTTGGCTCTGAAAAAAGTGAAGAAGTGGAGGAATTTCCTTTAAGTAAAAATGCTCAAGAGGAAAGGGAGATTTTGAATTTTTGAAATGAGAACAATATTTTTAAAAAATCCATAGAAAATAGAAATGATGCTCCGGAATTTATTTTCTACGATGGCCCTCCTTTTGCTACGGGGTTGCCTCACTATGGCCATCTTTTGGCCGGGACCATTAAGGATGTCATTCCTCGCTATAAAACCATGCGTGGCTATCGGGTGCCCAGAAGTTGGGGTTGAGATTGTCATGGTTTACCCGTGGAGAATATGATTGAAAAAGAGTTGGGTCTTAATTCTCGCAAGGAGATTGAGGAATACGGCATAGATAAATTCAATAAAAAATGCCGAGACTCGGTTTTGAGGTATGATAGAGAGTGAAAGAAAATAGTTCCCAGGACCGGCCGTTGGGTTGATATGGAACATCCCTATAAAACCATGGACTCCACCTACACCGAATCTCTTTGGTGGGCTTTTTCAGAATTGAATAAAAAAGGTTTGGTTTCTAGGGATTTTAAACCTATGCATATTTGCCCTCGCTGTGAAACCACTCTTTCAAATAACGAGGTTTCTGAAGGTTATAAAGATATAAAAGATTTATCGGTTATTGCTGAATTTAGATTGCTTGATGAGCCGGAAACCTTTGTTTTGGCCTGAACCACCACTCCCTGGACTTTGCCCGGCAATGTGGCTTTGGCCGTGGGGGAAGATATTGACTATGTCAAAATAGAAAAGGAAAATCAGAATGGTGAGGGTAAGGTTAGATTTATTCTGGCCAAGGAACTTTTGGAGAAGATTTTTCCAAAAGAGGAAAATGACTATGAAATAGTGGAGGAATTTAAAGGTGAAAAATTGATTGGTAAAAGCTATGAACCGCTTTTTGATTACTATGCCAAGAAAGATGATTTAAAAAATAAAGAAAACGGTTGGAAAATTTACGGGGCTGATTTTGTGACCACCGATTCCGGAACCGGCATTGTTCACATCGCTCCGGCCTTTGGAGAAGATGATTTGCTTTTGGGTCAGAAATATAATTTACCCTGGGTTCAGCATGTGAACATAGATGGAAAATTTAAAGATGAGGTAAGCGATTTTGCCGGCATGGCCGTGAGAAAAAAAGAATTTCATGAAGAGGCTGATATTGAAATTATTAAATGATTGGCGGAAAAAGGAAAATTATTTTCCAAGGAAAAATATGAACACTCCTATCCCCACTGTTGGCGCTGTGATACTCCGCTTTTAAATTATGCCACTTCTTCCTGGTTTATCAATTCACCGAAAATAAAGAATGAATTGGTGGCTGAAAATAAAAAGATTTCCTGGGTGCCGGATCATATCGGAACCAAGCGTTTTCATAATTGGTTGGAGAACACCAAAGATTGAGCCGTTTCTCGCTCTCGCTATTGGGGAGCTCCTTTACCGATTTGAGAAAATAAAGAAAGTGGAGACTATGTTGTTTTAGGTTCTTTGGAAGAGTTGAAAGAAAAAACCAGATCCGATAATCAATTTATTTTTCTGCGCCATGGAGAGTCGGAGTCCAATGTGGAGAATATGATTTCTTCGGTACCGGGTCAATATGGGGATAGGCTAACCCAAAAAGGACGAGAGCAGGTGCGAAAAGTAAAAGATGAATTGAAAGGTGTTGATTTAATTTTCGTTTCGCCTTTCAATAGAACCAAAGAAACGGCCGAGATTGTTGCCGATGGACGGGAGGTCATAGAAGATGAAAGATTGAAGGAAATTTTTGCCGGAGATAAGAATGGAAAAAGCTATGATAAATACAGCACCAGTGAATTTGAAGAAAAACCGGAAGATGTTCGTCGAAGGGTTATGGATTTTATCTTTGAAATAGATAAAAAATATAGGGGAAAGAAAATTTTAATTGTTTCCCATGGCCTGGTTGGTTCAATTTTGATGAGTGTTGAGGACAGAGATGAGAATGTTCAAAATGCCGTGGTTTATAATTTTGATTTTGCTCCATTCCCCCACGACGATAATTATCAATTGGATTTTCACAGACCCTATATTGACCAAATAACCTTTGAAGAGAATGGTAAAAAATACGAATTTGTTAAAGAGGTTTTTGATTGTTGGTTTGAGTCCGGATCCATGCCTTTTGCTTCAAGGCATTATCCTTTTGAAAATAAAGAAGTTTTTGACCCGTCAAAACATAAGGGCTTTCCGGCTGACTTTATTGCCGAGGGTCAGGATCAGACCCGTGGTTGATTTAATACCATGTTGATTTTGTCAACGGCTCTCTTCGGTGAGACTTCCTATCGAAATGTGGTGGTTAACGGAATTGTTTTGGCCGAGGATGGAAAGAAGATGGCTAAATCCTTAAAAAACTATCCCGATGTTAACTTTATTCTAAATAATTATACGGCCGATGCCATGAGAATGTATATGCTTTCTTCACCGGCCGTGCGAGCGGGAGACTTGGCTTTTTCAGAGAGAGGGGTTGATGAGATAAACAAGAAAGTTATTATGAAAGTAAAGAATGTCCTAACTTTCTACGAGCTTTACAAAAACGAATTGACCGAGGAAGTCAAAGCCAGGGATTCAAAAAACATTTTGGATCAATGAATTTTGGAAAGGACCAAAAAATTACTTTCCACGGTTAGCCAAGCCTTGGATAATTATGAGCTGGATGAGGCCACCAAGCCTTTTGTGGACTATGTGGATGATTTTTCAACTTGATATATCAGAAGGTCTCGGGACAGGTTTAAGGGGATTGATTTGGAGGATAAAAATTATGCCATCGTGACAACCAGAACCGTTTTAAGAAACCTGGCTAAAATTATTGCTCCTTTTGCTCCATTTTTGGCTGATTATCTTTGGTTAAGGTTGAGAAGGGAGGGAGATCAGGAATCGGTCCATTTGGAAAAATGGCCGGAATTGAAGGAGGGCTTGCTGGAAAGATTTTTGGGCAAGAAAAATGATATTTTGGATGGAATGGCTTTGGTTCGGGAGATTGTTTCTTTGGCCATGGAAGCCAGGGTTTCGGCTGGCTTGAAGGTTAGACAGCCTTTGGCATCCATGTTGGTTATCGGTTCGGTGGAAGATTTGGATGAGGAATACAAAGAAATTATCGCCGATGAATTGAATATCAAGAAGGTTTACCTTGAAAAGGATTTGGAAAAAATTGATAGGGAGAAGTATGATAGTTTTAATTTTGAGGAGATTGACAGGGGTGAAAACCGGAAAATAATGGTTTTGTTGGATAAAAATTTAACTCCGGAGCTGAAAAAGGAAGGTGATTTTCGGGAGTTTTTGCGCCAGATTCAGATTATGAGAAAGAAAGCCGGATTGCAGGTGGATGATATGGTGGAAATTAAAGTGGATTTGCAGGGGGCCGATAGAGACTTCATTGAGGATAATTTGGACGAACTTCAGAGAGTGGCCGGAGTGAAAAAAGTCAACTATGGTGAAATCGACGGAGAGGACGAGGTAAAAGTTAATGATAAAAAAATAAAGCTGGTTCTAATTGATTAGTTTTTCTTGGGAGGTTGGAAAAAGGGGTGGCACCGCAGGTGCCGCCTTCTCCTTTGGTTCTAATGCGCCATGGTCATAAAATAAACTTTTTTGGCACCGGCTTTCTTTAACACCTTTTTGGCTTCTTTGAGAGTGGCCCCCGTAGTTGTAACATCATCAAAAATTATAATATTTTTACCCTTGATTTTTTCAGCTTTCCTTACGACAAAGGAGTTCTTGACGTTAACTAACCTCTCTTTTCTGCTTTTGGTTTTTGATTGGGCTTTGGTGTGTCTTTTTTTAACCAAAACTCCTTTTTCTCAGGAGATAAAGTTTTTTCCTCCCATTTTCATAAAATTTTCTATGATTAAATCATTTTGGTTATAACCTCTCTTAACTTTCCTTCAGAAACTAATGGGTATGGTTATGATAATGGGGTCATTGAAGTTCTCGGAGAATCTTAGAAAATCCAAAAGGTCATTTATATTTTCATAGATAATTTCCGAAAAGACTTTGGCTGACCCCGTTTGCCCACGAAACTTTAGCCTTTTTAATTCTCTGGAAACCGATGGATTTCTGTAGGGTAAGAAGGTAATTCTTTTTTTTCCGGGAAAGATAAAATTTCTATTGGAAAGAAGTTTTTTGATTTTTACTCCGTCTTCGTTGTCTTCTCAAAAAAAGCCGATAAGTTTATAAAAGTAATTTCAAAACATTTTTTATCTGTTATAATATGGACATAATTAAAATTTTTAAATGTCTTTTCTCGATAATATCACGAAAATTTTTAATAGTAAAAATGACAACAAGGTTTTAGGCGTTGATATAGGTTCGTCTTCCATCAAGGTGGTTCAGCTCTCTTTAAAAAAAGGAGTGGCGGTTTTGGATACCTTTGGAGAAATTTCCCTGTCGGTTTATGCCGGTAAGGAAATCGGGACAACGGTTAATTTGCCCACCGATAAAATAGCCGAAGCCTTAAAAGATTTAATGAAGGAGGCTCAAGTTGATGCCACTTCCGCCGCTTTTGCCATACCTTTGAAATCAACTCTAATGTTTAATTTGAAAATACCGAAGACCATTGAAAAGGATAAATTGGATTCTGTGGTTAGGGTGGAGTCACGAAAATATATTCCGGTACCCATCGCCGAAGTGCAGCTGGATTGGTCAATAATTCCACCGGTTAACAGGCATGCCGGATCTGAGAACAGCTACGATATTTTGGTGGTGGCCATCCATAAAGAGACTTTAAATAAATATGCTAACATTTCATCAATGCTTGGTTTAGAATTAAAATTTTTAGAAGTGGAAACTTTTTCCACCATCAGGTCGGTTATTAAACACGAAAGAAATACCACGGCCATTGTCGATATTGGCTCTTCAATCACAAAGTTTTATATCGTGGAATCTGGCATAATCAGAAAGTCAAATATCATCAACATCGGATCTTCCAAAATGCTTAAACATTTTCGTGGTAATGAGAAGGCGGCTTCGCCATCGGGAGAGGTTAACGGCGAAGCGGCCAGGCTTTTGAGGGAAAATATTGTAAAGGATAATGATATTCCCGTTGATCTGGTCAGAATTGTGAATCAGGTTAGAAAGGCTATCGTTGAATATCAAAAAACCACCAATCGAAATGTGGTGGATGTGGTCTTTACGGGCGGAGGGGCGCTCTTTAAAGATATCTTGCCCTATGTGGAGAAAGAGTTGGCGGTCAATGTTCAAGAGGCTGATCCCTTTTCCAAGGTTTCAAATCCGGCCTTTTTGGATGAACCCTTGAGGGAGGCCGGTCCTGAGTTTGCCGTAGCCGTGGGGGTTGCTCTGCGAGGTTTAAAGTCTTAAAATTGGCTCCGAAAGTTTTTTGGGGAAAAAATAAAATAAAAATTTTTTTTAAGGCTAAAATTTAGTATAATGCTGTTATAGAAAAAAATAATGATTTATATAGATAATGTTACCAAGATATACAAGAACGGTGAAAAATCTCTCAGGGGAGTTACTTTAAACATTGACAAGGGGGAGTTTTTGTCCATAGTGGGCTATTCCGGAGCCGGCAAAACAACCCTTTTGAAATTAATTTTGGGGGAAATAAAACCAACCAGCGGGGCTGTTTATTTTAATTCGGTGAACATTTCCAAATTATCCCAGAGAGAATTAAATAAATACAGAAGAAATATCGGAGTTATTTTTCAGGATTTTCGTCTTATTTCCAATAAGAATGTTTATGAAAATGTAGCTTTTGCCATGCAGGCCGCCGGCAAGGAAGAGGAGGATGTTAAGAAAGACGTGCCCCATGTCTTAAAGTTGGTGGGGCTGGAAAATAAACACAGTTCTTTCCCCCAAGAACTTTCCGGTGGTGAAAAGCAGAGGGTGGCCATCGCTCGGGCCATCGTTAACAACCCCGATGTTATTATCGCCGATGAGCCCACCGGAAATCTGGATCCCATAAATACGGCGGATATCATAGATTTGTTAAAGAAGATTAACGGTTTCGGGACCACCGTTATTATGGCCACCCATGATAAGAGCATCGTTAATACTTTGCGAAGAAGGGTGGTGACCATTGAAAGAGGAGTTATAGCCAGGGATGACAAGGAAGGAACCTTTGTATTATAAAATTAATAAAAAAATATGTTGATTACTTTAAAGAGAATAATCAGGGCGGGTTTTAAAACCTTTATGAGGAACGGCTTGCTTTCAGCTTCTTCGGTTTTGGTGATGACCATAACCATGGTGGTTATTTTATCGGTTTTTCTTTCCACGGTTTTAATCAAGGGTAGTATCGTTCAGTTGGAAAAAAAAGTGGATATTAATGTTTATTTTAAGCCGGAAGCGCCCGTTGAGAGAGTTTTGGAATTTAAAAAATTGGTTCTTGATTTACCTGAGGTGGACAAGGAAAGAACAAATTTTATCTCTCGGGAGAAGGCCTTGGAAAACTTTAAGAAGAAACACCGGGAAAATCAAAGTATCTTGGAAGCCTTGGAAATAGTGGATGACAATCCTCTGGGGGCGGTTTTAAACATTAAGGCCACTAGCGTTTCAAGCTATGATGCCATATCTTCTTTCATTGATAACCCCGATGTCCTGGCCAAGTATGGAGATTTGATAGAGAATCTTAACTACGAACAAAACAAGAGAGCCATTGAAAAATTAAACGCCTTGATTAGTTATACCTACAAAATAGGAGCCATCCTTTCGGGAGTCTTGATTTTAATTTCCGTGGCGGTCACCTTCAACACCATGAGATTAATTATCTACACTTTTAAGGAAGAGATTTCCGTGATGCGCTTGGTGGGGGCTTCCAGATTTTTTGCTCGGGGCCCCTTTGTGGTAGAGGGAATCTTCTATGGAATCATTTCGGCCATTTTCGCTCTCTTTATCGTTTGAACGGCTGTTTATTATATTTCCGGCCCTTTAAATGAAGTTTTCATTCTAAACCTAAACACCTACTTTTCAAGACATATTTTGGAGATTGCTCTGGCTTTGGTTTTGGGCGGAATTATTTTGGGATTTATTTCAACCTACCTGGCCGTTTCTCGATATCTAAAAGTTTAAAATGCTTTCCGGGATTCTCAACGAAAAAATGAAAAAACTCTTGGATGGGAGTTTTTTTGTCATTGATAAAGTTCCCGGCAGGACTTCCCACGATGAGGTTTTTAAAATTAGAAAAAGTCTCTTAAAAAATTTAAATTTGAAAATCAAGGTGGGACATTCGGGAACCCTGGACCCCAAGGTTACCGGAGTTTTGGTCTGTGGTCTGGGTCTGGCCACACGAGCCCTGGAGTATGTTCTTCTTTCCAAAAAAGTTTACAGAGCCGAGTTTCTCTTTCACGGAAAAATAGAGCGGGAGCTTTTTGGAAAAAAGTTGGAAAGTTTTCTGGGTAAAATCCGACAACTGCCTCCGGTGCGTTCGGCGGTTAAAAGAGAATGACGGGAGCGGGAAATCTATGATTTAAAAATTCTGTCCTATGCTAAAGACAAGCGTTCGGCCGAAATTCTCACAGCGGTGGAGAGGGGAACTTATATCAGAAAGCTAGCCCATGATCTGGGAGAAAAAATAGGAGTGACCATATCTATGGGAGATTTAGATAGAATTCAGGCCGGACCTTTTTCCCGAGAAAAGAGTCGCTTAATTAAAAGCGACCAACTGGACCAACTTTTGAAAAGCTTTTCCAAGAGCTATTTTCTGAAATTTTTCTATTATTTTAAAATAAAATCTTTTACCTATTCTCTGAAAGATTTTTTTGCCCTGCTGGAAGAAGAAAGTAAAATTAAAAAAATCAAAATTAAAAAAGAAGCTCTTAAATATCTAAAATCCGGCACCCCTCTGCGTTTTAAAAATTTAGACTTAAAAGAAGGAGATGATTTTCAAAAAGGAGATTTGCTTTCAATTTTTTGACAAAATAATTTCCTAGCTTTGGGCGAAGCGATGGAAGACTTCGATCATAAGAGTTTTCAAGAAATTAAAAACAAAGAAAAGGAAATTATAAAAATTAAAAAGTTATTTGTTTTTTAGTATGAATAAAAGTTTATCGTTAAATGGAGTGGGTAAAAATTTTCTTAAAAATGAAACAACAGTTTTTAGTCATAATCAAGATTGTTTAAAACTGCCCTTGAAAAAGTGTCAAAAAGGGTAAAATTTTGATAGAATGAAAATGACATATGAATGAAGACAATAAAGACAAAAAAGTTTCCGATATGCAAATTCGGGAGATTCCCGTGGAGTTGATTTCACCAAACCCCTATCAGCCCAGGATAAGTTTTAGCGATGCCAAGCTTTCTTCTTTGGCCGATTCCATTAAGAGGTACGGAGTAATGCAACCGATTGTGGTTACGAAGAAAACCGACGGTAGCTATGAATTGATTTCCGGAGAGCGAAGATTGCGAGCTTCCAAGTTGGCCGGTCTACCAACCATTCCGGCGGTGGTGCGGGAGAGCGAGCATTCCAATGAGGAAAAATTTGAGCTGGCCATCATTGAGAATGTCCAAAGGGAGGATTTGAATCCCGTGGAGCGGGCCAAGGCTTTCAAAAAATTGACCGATGAGTTTGGTCTAACCCATAGTCAAATAGCCCAGAAGTTGGGGAAGTCTCGAGAATATATTTCCAATTCTTTGAGGTTGTTGGCTTTGCCGGATAATATTTTAGACACCATCGCCCGGGGAGATATTACCGAGGGGCACGCCAAACCTCTTTTAATGTTAAATGACAGACCCTTGGAACAACAGGAGCTTCTGTCACGAATTATCGCCAACGGGTTAACGGTGCGAGCGGCCGTTCAGGTGGCTAAGAAATTATCGTCCCAAGAAAGTAAGAGCGGAAAGGATGAAAAAGTTAATCCGGAAATAAAGCAGATTGAAAAAAAATTGGCTGAGAAGTTGGGCACTCGGGTTCACATTGACCAAAAAGAAGATGGTGGTAAGTTAACCATTGAATTTTTCTCCAAGGAAGATTTAGAGCATATTGTGGATCTGGTTAGAGGTAAAGGTTTGTCGACCACACCGGATTCCCACGAAAAAGACGAAGCCCTTGAAAGATTTGATGACAACTTTAATTCTTCGGAAGAGAAAAAACTTTCTGATGCACAACCGGTGCATTTTTCCGAGGAGATTGCCGGTCTTGAAGATGGTAATAAAAAAGTTGAAGATGAAAAGCCTGCGGAAGAAAAAGGTGGTGAGGTTGAAGGGGTTTTATCGGAAAAAGAGGTTGTTAATTCTGGCGAAACTGTTGCCATGAAAAAAGATAACGAGGAGCGAGAATTGAAAAAAGAAAATAAGGAGAAAGAGGGGGGAAGTGGCAACTATGATGATTGGGATGGCTTTAAAATAAAAATTGGAGGTTCTGATTTGAACAACTTTGAAGAAGATAGTGGAAAGGAGGAGTTTTCAAAAGAAAAAGCAGAGACCCCCACTCAAATGACTTCCGGTAATTCTGAAATCAAAACAAGCAATGAAAACAATTCAACCGTGGAATCTCTAAATTCTTCCTCTCCGGAAAGAAGCGATATGGGAGAAAATATAGACAATTTTGCCTCCGGCTTTTCTCTCTCTTCCTTGGTTGGCAATGATGAGGAGAAAAAAGATTCTCCTGTGTCACCATTGAATGAAAAAAACAAAAAAACTGAAGAAAAAACAAATGAGACCGGGGCTTTTAATTTGGCTTCAGACTTGGCTGATTTAGATTTGCCAATAAAAAATGAGGAGGCAGCTGTTATTTCTCAAAATGAAAATGGTGGCAGTGAGAGGGAATTATCTGAGGGATTTGCCTCCAATGATAATTTAACAGAAGTAACAACTTCCGCTTTCAGTGATGGAGGAGAAAATGAAAAGGAAAATTTTGAAATTCTCGCCCAAAAAGTTGCCACTGATGATAGTCATCTTAGTCCGGTGGAAGAAAATTCCGTGCCGGAGCTTTTGAAGAAGAATGAAATGCAGGAAAGGATTAATGCCATTTTAAAGGGGGAGCAGAAGGTTAAAGATATTTACGGTATAGAGGATAA